>CAZZZQ010000727.1:0-2134 GCA_964658405.1 uncultured Sphingomonas sp. | reverse complement strand
ACTGCGACCGCCTGGTCGAGCGAAATATCCTTGTTAGACGCGGTCAGCCGATCGACAAATTCGACCTTGCCCTCGGCGACGCCCCGTCCGATGTTAATCCGGTAGGGAATGCCGACGAGATCCGCGTCCTTGAACTTCACGCCGGCCCGCTCGTCACGGTCGTCGAGCAGTACATCGAAGCCCGCTTCGTCCAGCTCGGAGGCGACCTTCTCTCCTGCCGCAAGCAAAGCCGCATCTGCGACGTTCGTGATCGTGACGACCACCTCGAACGGCGCGATCGCAGCCGGCAGGGCGAAGCTTGCGCCCTCCGATGCAGCCGCGGAGGTCTCGATCGCCGAGGTCAGGATGCGCTCGATTCCGATCCCGTAGCTGCCCATGATCGGCGTCGTCTCCTTGCCGTCGCGGTTCAGGACGGAGGCTCCCATGGACTTCGAATACTTGTAGCCCAGCTTGAAGATATGGCCGATCTCGACCGCCTTGCCGAGACGCAGCGGGCTTCCATCGACGGGGCAGCCTTCGCCCTCGAGGATGTTGCGGACATCTGCCGTCAGGGTCGGTTTGAAGTCGCGGCCCGGGGTGACGTTGCGCAGGTGGTACTCGGCCAGGTTGGCCCCGGCGATCAGGTTGGTCCGATCAGCCAGTGCAGCATCGAGGACGATCAGCGTTCCGGGCTTCTTCGGGTGCGGAGCCGCAGCGATGCCGATCGGCCCGAGGTAGCCCGCCGGCGCATGGAAGATCGCTTCGATCTCTTCCGGGGTCATCGGGCGCAGCTCGGCTGCACCGGCGATGGCGGCAAGCTTGGCCTCGTTGACGGTGTGATCGCCGCGCAGGAAGACCACGACCGGCCGCTCGGCTCCGACCTTGCTGTCCGCCGGCATGATGGCGGTGAAGGCCATCGTCTTGATCTGGTGCTGGGGTTTGGTGCCGAGGAAGGCCCCGACCTCATCGATGGTCCGGAAGCCGGGCGTGTGGACCTGCTCCGGGGTGCCGTCGCCGGTTGCTGCAAGGTCCTCAACGGCGGAGGGTCGCGAGGTCGCCTTCTCGAGGTTTGCCGCGTAGCCCGATGCGGAACTGGCGATCAGGTCCTCACCAGCCTCGGTATACACCATGAACTCCTGGGACTGCGAGCCGCCCATGGCGCCTGAGTCCGCCTCGACCGCTACGAACTTGAGGCCGCAGCGCGTAAAGATGCGGCGGTAGGCGTCGTCGTGCTTCTGGTAGGAGACGTCCAGGCCAGCCTCGTCGATATCGAAGGAGTAGGCGTCCTTCATGATGAACTGGCGGACGCGGAGCAGGCCGGACTTGGGCCGGGGTTCGTCGCGGAACTTGGTCTGGATCTGGTACCAGATCTGGGGAAGCTGTTTATAGCTGCGCAGCTCTTTGCGGGCGATGTCCGTCACCACCTCTTCGTGGGTCATGGCGAGGCAGAGCTCGGCGCCCTTGCGATCCTTCAGCCGGAACATGTTGTCGCCCATCCCGTCCCAGCGGCCGCTTGCCTCCCAGACCTCCTTTGGGTTCAGAGCAGGGAGGAGGAACTCCTGTCCAATCCGGTCCATCTCCTGCCGGACGATGGCGACAATCTTGTTGACCGATCGATTTCCGAGGAAGAGGTAGCTGTAGATACCCGCGCCAAGCTGGCGGACATATCCGGCGCGCAGCAGGAGCTTGTGGCTTGCAACCTCAGCGTCAGCCGGAGCTTCGCGAAGTGTAGGGATGAAGAGCTGTGACCAACGCTGCATAGATTCTGGGTGCCTTCCAAGCGTTCGGGGGAGGGAACCCCGACGAATCACCATTTTACTGTGCTCCCTCCCAGCCGGGCACTTTGGCAGGGAGCAGCACCGATTCTGGCCTCCGGGCCTGGCCAAAGGTCTCCGCCTGCGATGACCATTCAGGTCCGCACCACCAAAAAATCAGCGCGTCTGTACGCTGCATGACAGACCGGGATGCATAGCCAAGCTATGTTCAGGGAAACTCCGGCGAGACTTCTGCCCAGGCTCCCCCCTGCGGTGCCCCGGACAAACAGAGTTTTTCTCGCCTGGAGGAGAGATTGGCAAACGAATACGCGAAGTACGAGGAGTTCACGGAGCCTAGAACAGCAGCGCCCTCTTCATACACCAACGGATCGTCTCCTCCT
>CAZZZQ010000726.1:0-2138 GCA_964658405.1 uncultured Sphingomonas sp. | reverse complement strand
AAAAGAGAACAAGAATTCCAGCAGCAACCGGCTTTGCCAGGCCGCCGTATAAATACATGGTCTGGAAGATCCAGTAGCAGTTCCCGAGATACCAGAGAAATCCGCAGAAATAACCAAGGACGGCCGCAGAGCGCAGAGTAAGTGGCTCTCCCGCTTTGTTACGTCCAACTAACACAACCAGTAGAGGTAGGACCGCTACCCAGCAAACTACAGAACGCCAGGCGGGAATTGGACCGGCAAGCGGGAATGAAAGTGTCTGTGCAAGAGCGGAGATCGCTGCGAGCAACCAAAGTTTTACAGGAATATCTCGCATATCTGAGCGAAGTCTACCATTTCGAATTTAAGGAATGCGGACCAGTCTTGACTTTGAGAGCTGTCTCTCCTGTCCGAAACATCTCCAAATTTCCGATCACTGCTTTGGGTCGTTATGTACCACCAGCCATTTGCCACTCAAAATTTTTCAACGTAACCCAATCCGGATAATTGCTTTCCACGTACTTTCTGCATCTAATGGCAGACAAATCTAAGTTGTTTGCCAGTAATACGTTAGTTATGTATCGTTATGAGAAGTTGAGTCAGTTATAGTCATCTATCGTATGGGAATGGCTGACTCTTCTAATGGGAGGTAAGACGTGGAAGTAAGTGCAATCATTGCAGGGATCGACGCTCAGATCTCGAAGCTGACCGAAGCCCGCAGAATTCTAGAGAGTGTTTCCGCTCCAGTTGCAACCGCGAAGGCCGGACGTGGCCGCCCCAAGGGAAGCAAGAATGCTCCCGCCGCAGCCGCACCAGCTGCCGCTGCTCCCGTCGCGCGCAAGCGCAAGCTAAGCCCTGAAGGACGCAAGCGCATTGCCGACGCCATGAAGCGCCGGTGGGCAGAGCGCCGCAAGACCGCCGCCAAATAAGGAAAAAGTGAATGAATCCGCTCGAGGCCAACGCGCCCCGAGCGGATTTCTGTACTTCATTGCAGCTTCAGCGTGAGGCGACAACCTCGCGAAGACTATCCTTCGCAAGGAAGAATCTCGTTCCGCTGAAGCTTCCGAGCAGCTTTTCAATCTGACGATTGTTAAAGGCGTGCAGAAGCGGCTGACTTCCCTGCAACTGCATTTCAACGACATCTTTGTCACTGAGATGGTAGCGGCGAAACGCGGCCTCTGGACCGGTGTTCTTTGAGTGGAAGTACGCTAGGAGTTGGCCCCCAGGCTGCATTACCTCGTAAAGCCGTTCCATCACGGGCGCGAGTAGTGGCTCCGGCAAATAGTCCGCGGTATCCCACAAGATAACTACGTCGAATGTCCTACCTGAGAAGTTCAGATTTGTTTTAACAAATCCTTCCACGTCGAACCGAGATGGCTCGCCGTCTTCACCAGCGACAATCCACTCCGGCCTTGCGGATTCTTCGGCCAGGTTCGCCATGTAGATACTGTGGCCCAGGCTCGTGATGTAGTTAATGTTGTTGGAGGAGGTCGGCCCAATGTCGAGGACACGCAGCGACTCCTGCGACCGAAGGTGAGTCAGTAGCTGTCCCCACCCACTGGAGTGGCGAGGGATGCGCTCACCACTCCCGGGACCGCTGGCTTTATCCTGATTGCCGAAGAGACCACGCATACGACCGCATTACCTTTCTGCTACGCATTGGGTGCGGATGCGCCGGTTGGGTTGAGTTCCACACGCCCCTTGATGACTGCACTCTCTTCAATCGAGAGCCGCCCTGCAAAGACATCGCCGGTGACGATCGCAGACTGACGCAGATCGATGCTACCGGTCGCCTTGATATTCCCATCTACCTTGCCGAAGATAATGACGTCCTGAACGTGGATGTCAGCATTGACCTTCGAGTTTGGACCAATCGTGAGCCTGCTGTTGGTGAGCGTAATCGTGCCCTCAATCTGGCCGTCCATAAAAAGATCCTCGCTGCCGGTCAACTCGCCCCGGATCGTGACGGACTTCCCAATGACGGTAGAGTTTTTTACAGGTTCCATGCGGTGATTGCTCCTAAGGCTTACAGCCTTTGCTGAAGATCAAAATGCAGTGTGTCTTGCCCGAACTATACCCAAGCTCATGCGACGAGGCAAACCGGAAAACTCTGACGCTCGTCTTTACGTCTCATCAAACAGTATGCGGGATCAATACGATAG
>CAZZZQ010000725.1:0-2143 GCA_964658405.1 uncultured Sphingomonas sp. | reverse complement strand
AGCCCCAGCCAGACCTTCGTCGGGTCGGCAACCATATGCGGGCTCCAGTTATTGAAGATCTGCAGCCGCCCCAGCAGCACATCCGGCTCCTGTATATAGATCCACGTGTCCTTCAGCAGGCCGCCGCCCTTCTCTGTCACGCTCAGCCGATTCGCCAGGATCCCGACCGTGATAAAGTCGCGATACTCCAGACCCTCCGAGATCTTGCGGATTGAAGCCGGCACCGGCGCATCGATCGCCCGGACCAGCTCCTTCATCGGCATGGTCGAGAAGAAGTACTCGCCCTCAAAGTTCATCCGCTCGCCGGCCGCATCGATCGCGTCGAGCGAGACCACGCGATCGCCCTCGCAATGCACGTCCGTCACGGTCATCCCCATGTGGATCTCGCCGCCGCGCATTCGCACCAGGTCTGCAACATGCTCCCAGAGCTGGCCGGGGCCGAACTTCGGATACATGAACCGCTCAATCAGGCTCGTGTCCGTCCCCTTCTGAGACAGATCCGCCTTCGTCTTCCGCGCAAAGGTCTTCTTCACGAAGTGCTTCACCGCCGTCGTAAGGCTGAGCCCCTTGATACGCTGCGCACCCCACTCCGCCGAGATCTGGTCGCACGGCGTCCCCCAGACCTTCTCCGTATAGCTCTTGAAGAAGGTCAGGTAGAGCTGCCGCCCGAACCGATTGATCAGAAAATCCTCAAGGCTCTTCTCCGGCTCAATCTGGCTGAAGCGCGACTTCAGATAGCTCGTCCCCACGCGAAAGGTCCGGACCAGGCCAAGGTTGCTCAGCGTCTCGCCGGTCAGCGTAATGGGGTACGCGAAGAATCGCCGCAGGTAGTAGATCCTGCTCTTGCGCGGACGGATCAGCATCACCAGGTCCGGATCAACGGGCAGGGCGCTGACCAGCGTCGCCGTATGACCATGCGCGGCTGGATCAGGCTCGTCCGCAGCATCCGTCTCCTCGGTGTCGGTCACGATCGTCAGCGGCCCGGCCCCGCGAAGGACCGGCTCCTCTTCGACCTTCTTCAGAAAGTCGACCGTCCGTTGCTGGCCCTGGTAGCTGATCTCGGCCGAGGCAGCGTCATCCGCCGGCGGCATCAGGTCGATCCACCACTGCATCACGCGATCGCTCTTCGAGAAGAAGCGGTGGCCCCCGATATCCATCCGGTTGCCCTTGTACCTGATCGTCCGGGAGATGCCGCCGATCTCCTGGCTGGCTTCAAGCAGGATCGGCTTGATATCGGAGCGGCGCAGCAGCTCGAGTGCGGCGGTCAGCCCAGCCGGGCCGGCTCCAATAATGATCGCTTTTCTGCTCAACTCTGCCTCATGACCCGTCGAAATGGCGCCAGCCACACAGCGGTGCCGGCGCAGTACATCCAATCCCCGAGTATACGATCCTGCAACGAAAGGGCCGCCGGATTACCCAGCGGCCCAACACGCGAAGCGTCCAATCCCCTACGAAGTAGCGCCCGCCCGGCGCAAGGGCGCACTGGCACTAGACCGCAATAGCCTCGCGATCCCCCACCACAAACGCCAACCCATGGCCATCCTCCGCCACCGTCACCAGCACATGATCACCCTGCAGCACGCTGCCATCGAGGATCTTCACGGCCAGCTTGTCCTGCACCATCCGCTGGATCGCCCGCTTCAGCGGCCTCGCCCCATACGCCCGGTCGTAGCCGGCCTTGAAGATCGCCTTCCGCGCCTCGGGAGTCATCTCAAGCGTGATCTTGCGCGCTCCCAGCAGGCTCGCGAGCTCGGCAAACCGAAGGTCGATGATGTGCTCAAGCTGCTCCTCCGCCAGCGGATGGAAGATCACGATATCGTCCACGCGGTTCAGGAACTCCGGCCGGAAGTGCTCGCGCAGCACGTTCATTACGCGCCCGGTCGCATCCTTGAAGCCCTCCTCGCCATCCGCCCACGCGCCCGACAACAGGCTCGCGCCGAGGTTCGAGGTCATGATCAGCACCGTGTTTTTGAAGTCGACCGTCCGGCCCTTCGAATCCGTCAGCCGCCCATCATCGAGCACCTGCAGCAGCACATTGAAGACATCCGGGTGCGCCTTTTCGATCTCGTCGAAGAGGATCACGGCATACGGCCGACGCCGCACGGCCTCGGTCAGCTGACCGCCCTCGTCGTACCCGACGTAC
>CAZZZQ010000724.1:0-2144 GCA_964658405.1 uncultured Sphingomonas sp. | reverse complement strand
GGCCGAAGGGCGTGGCATTCGCCCCGGCAGGCCGCTCCGCCACGGCCCGCGCGCCGCAACCGGGGCAACACATCGACAGGCGCCGGTGCTGCTCGACGCGCGGCTTCACCGGCGGGATGTCGATCTCCTCGTGCACACTGATCGTTTCAGCCGGCAGATCGGTCAGCAGGGCCAAGCCGAAAGCGGGGAAACCCGTCGGGCGATGATCGATCACCATGTCGGGATCGGTTGCGAGCACGCGCTTGTGGCCTTCGTGGCCCGGCTTCGCCCCACCCGGACAGGACTGCTTGCGCTGCTCCTTGCGGTCCGTTGAGGGCGGCTTGGACAAGGTGCGCGACGTCTTCGCCAGTTGCTGAAGCGTCAGCACCAGCTCAATCAGTTCCGGCTTGCTCAGCCCCTCATGGTGAGCCTGTCGAACCATCGAGATCCTCATGGCCCATGCTGCAAGAGAATCAGCCTCTTCCTCGCCACACAAGGCCCAAAAACGCGATCGACGTGACCGCAAGCCTCAGCCGCTCCATCGTAAACCCCCTAGGTAATTACCAGTTTTCTATCGCAAACTGGGGTTCTTGAGACTAAGATATCAGCTCTCATTTTCCATGACTTTGAACTTTATGCTCATACAATGGCGGATTGTGCTTACATATAATCCTGCGGACAGCACGATGCGCATCCTGCCTTCCTGATCCACCGCCGGACTGGTCGAACCTTCCAGGTTCGAGCGAAAGGACGTTGTTTTGCATCGGATCCATACTATCCCGGCTTCCCGGCAACTGCGCATGGCAGAGACATGGGACCTCGTCGGGCGTATTGAGACTGCGACCGATGCCGGAAAGATCGAGGCGCAACTTCTCCAGATCGCATCCTCCTATGGTCTCTCCTCCCTCTTCGCCGGATGGGTGCCCTCGCTGAAGACGCCCATCGCGCAACCCGAGGTCGCAGCGAATATCCTGCACGACCATGCACCAGGGGAATGGTCGAAGCGTTACGTGGAGCAAAATTACATCCATCACGACCCGATCGTCGAGCGCCTGCAGCAGGACACGATGCCGTTCACATGGCAGGATGCCTACGGCTCTTGCCCCTCTCGGACGGATGCAGAGCTGATCGATGGCGAAGCCTCATCCTTCGGATTGCGGACCGGCTACGTCGTTCCGGTCCCGCTGCTTGGCGGTCTGACCCTCGCCTTCTCGTTCGGCGGTGCCGCCATGGAGGCCGAGCCAGGGGCTCTCTCGACGCTGGCCTTCGTGACGAATGTCGCTGCCGGCCATCTCGTCAACCTCGCGCGATGTCGCTCGCACCGCGATGGCCGGGATCTCACCCCTCGCGAGGTCGACTGTCTGTCCTGGTCCGCGGAGGGCAAGACCGCCGGAGAGATCGGCACGATCCTGGGCGTCTCGCCCTGCACGGTAGTGAAGCATCTCACAGCAGCGCGGGAGAAGCTCGACGCGATCAACAAGAGCCAGGCCGTCGCGAAGGCTATTCGACTGAAAATCATCGGATGACGGACGTGTCCGTTCGCGCGAGCGGCATCGACGCGTGCCTCGCCGATCCGGTCCTCTCAACTTTGCCGCTGGCCCTTGACGGCTTGCGCCTCGCCCTTCTCGGCCTCCAGCTCGCGCAGCACCTTCTCCTGCTCGGCCCGAAGCTTCGCCAGGGCGTCGATCTGAACTGCTGCCTGCGGGAGGGGCTGACCGGGGTGGATCGAAAGCGCGCGCGCCGCCTCGGTGGCCGCCGCCGCTTCCAGCGCCTCGCGCGCTGCCGCCCGTTCGGTGCCCCGCACCGCGGTCCGTTCGGCCTGCAGCTCCCGCTGCGTCTCCGGGCCAGGGTCGCCCCGCGCCTCACCGCGCCGATCCGCCTCGACGGCGCGATCGGCCAGGCGCTGCGCTGCGGCGGCCTCGCGCTCCTCCTTCAGGCGGATCTCCCCTGCCCGCTCCAGCAGCCGGTCGGCATTCACACCGGCGATCCGCTCGACATCGGCCCGGCTGAGTCGCTCGACGCCCTGTTCCTTGAGCCGCTGAAGGTCGACGCGCACCGCCAGGGTTTCGAGGTAGCGCGCCGAGCGCTCCTGGAACTGCTGCTTCGTCTCCCCGTCGAGAAGGTCGCTCGTGTTCGACACCGCCTCGTTCATCGCCACGAGGTCC
>CAZZZQ010000723.1:0-2145 GCA_964658405.1 uncultured Sphingomonas sp. | reverse complement strand
GGATACGATTCGGGCTCAGGCAAATGTCTACCTGACAACGGGCAGTAGGCTTATCTCCACCATGCGCAACACGCTGATGACAATCGTCGCGGATACGTGTGGACGCCACGACACGCTCGGCGGAGCGTGTTCGGCAGAAAGCAACATGGTTCGTTACGATCTGAGCAAGAGGTCCATGCACGCCTGCCGACAGAGCTTTCTGAAGGGGGCTCTGCAATGGTCATCAACGACCGACCGGGAGCTGAACAAGCTTGATCTCACCGCGAATATCAATTTCTTCATGAATGTCCCGGTGATGCCGACGGGCACGCTGAGTTTTGAGGATGGGGTCTCCGACGCGGGTAAATATGTCGAACTGCGCGCAGAGATGGACACGCTGATCGTCATCTCAAACTGTCCGCAGCTCAACAATCCCTGCAATGCCTACAATCCGACGCCGATTCGCATTCTTATCTGGAATCCTTCCTCTCTTTGATCGGTCACGGCTCCGACGTTCCATCGCACGACTGAAGTTTTGAGGAAGTCCATGTTCAATAAAGTTCTTATCGCGAACCGGGGCGCAATCGCTTGCCGGATCGAACGCACGCTACGCCGCATAGGAGTTGGATCGGTCGCTGTCTACTCCGAGGCAGATGCGAGTTCCTTGCATGTCCTTGAAGCCGACGAAGCTGTCTTGATCGGTCCGTCGCCCGCTGCTCAGAGCTATCTCTCCTTTGAGGCCATCTTTGACGCAGCAGCGAAGACCGGCGCACAGGCGATCCATCCCGGCTACGGATTTCTCAGCGAGAACATTGCCTTCGCGCGTGAGTGCACGGCTCGCGGGATCGTCTTTATCGGCCCTACGCCCGACAACATCGACGCCTTCGCCCTGAAGCATACAGCCCGTGCGACCGCTCTGCGGTGTGGCGTTCCTCTACTGCCTGGAACAGGTCTGCTGGCCGACGTTGCCGACGCACTCTCCCAGGCCGAGACGTTGAAGTATCCCGTCATGCTGAAAAGTTCCGGCGGTGGTGGTGGGATCGGCATGCGTGTCTGCCACGCGGCTGCGGAGCTCGAAGAGGCCTTTGAATCTGTTCTACGTCTCAGCCGCGCTAACTTTGGCGATAGCGGAGTCTATCTGGAGAAGTATGTTGCTCGAGCGCGCCACATCGAGGTGCAGATCTTCGGCGACGGGAAGGGCGAGGTCATCGCACTCGGCGAACGTGATTGTTCAGCCCAACGACGTCATCAGAAGGTCCTTGAAGAGACTCCTGCACCCGGGTTGACCGACGCCACGCGCAGACATCTCCACGAGTCCGCAATCCTTCTCGGTAAGGCCGTCGACTATGCCAACGCAGGAACGGTCGAGTTCATTTACGACGACGCAACCGGCGAGTTCTACTTTCTCGAAGTAAACACGCGCCTGCAGGTGGAGCACGGAGTGACCGAGCAGGTCACCGGGATCGACCTGGTCGAGTGGATGGTGCTGCAGGCCGCCGGCGAGATGGCACCGCTCACTTCGTACAACGTGAGGCTCACGGGCGCTTCCATCGAGGCTCGGGTCTATGCCGAGGATCCCGCACGGAACTTCCAGCCGACCCCCGGAAAGCTCACGCTCGTCACCTTCCCCGATGCAGGCGTTGCCCGCGTTGAGACGTGGATCGAATCCGGCGCGACCGTTACACCGTTCTACGATCCGATGATCGCGAAGATCATCGTGACCGGCACGAACCGCACCGAGGCACTCCAGAAGATGGAAGCCGCGCTGGCAGCGACCCACATCGACGGAACAGAGACAAATCTTTCCTACCTGCGCGAGGTGGTTCGCTCCCCCGAGTTTATTGCCGGTACGGTCACCACCGCGTTTCTCGGCAGCTTCACCTTCAGCCGGAACGCCATTGAGATCCTCGACGGCGGAACGCAGTCAACGGTGCAGGACTATCCCGGCCGCATCGGCTACTGGAACGTCGGCGTCCCACCCTCCGGTCCGATGGACCATCTTGACTTCCGCATCGCAAATCGCATCGTCGGTAACTCGGAGAATGCGGCGGCCATCGAGTTTGCCACGATGGGCGCGCGCTTACGCTTCCACAGCGAAACCCTGATCGCCCTGACCGGCGCCGATATGGGGGCAAAGCTCAACGGAAGTTCCATCGAACGATGGAC
>CAZZZQ010000722.1:0-2151 GCA_964658405.1 uncultured Sphingomonas sp. | reverse complement strand
GTGAAGTCGATCCCGGCGATATGTCGTGCAGTGAGATAGGCCGCGAGCTCCTTCGCGTTGATATAGCTTGCGCCGATCTGCTCGAAGGGGGTCGCCATGCCGCGACCGACGGAGAGGTTTGTGGTCTCAGCGAAGGCCGTGCCCGGGTAGACGATCGCTGCATTCAGCGTACGAAGGTTCGGGCTGGGCGCGACCCATGGCAGGCCGGTCTGGTCGTAATACTGGGCGTGCATCCAGTTTTGCGCGGTGATGACGTTAACCGTGGCTGAGAGGTGCTTCTCGCCGTTGATGTAGCGGGCGAGCTCGCCGAGCGTCATGCCGTGCCAGGCGGGCAGAGGCATGTAGTTGAGGTAGACCCCGGCGGCTGGTGGATCGGAGATGGGGCCTTGCGGGACCAGGCCGCCAATTAGGTTCGGGCGGTCCAGGATGATCACCTCAAGCGCATGCCCGGCCGCCTTCTCCGCTGCCGCTGCCTCGATGAAATACGCGGTGATCGTCTCGTAGGTATAGAAGCGGACGCCCGCGTCCTGCAGATCGATCAGGATCGCGTCGAGATTCTTGAGGTCATCGTGCTTCGGCCGCCGGTCTGCGTCCTTTGCCCCGTAGAGGCTGCGGACGGGCAGATTGGTCGCTGCGTCGGTCGCGTTGCCAACGTGCATGTCGTCGTGGGTGCCGCTGATGCCATGTTCGGGAGAGAAGAGCGAGGTCAGGGCAAATCCCGGGACGGACTTCGCGGCGTCGCCGTAGAGGACGTCGATGGTGCGCGTGCCTTTGCTATCGAGACCGGTCTGGTTGGTGAGGAGTCCGACGCGCAGGTGACCCTCGTGGCGGGTGGCGGCTTCGGCAAGGGCAGAGAAGTGCGTCGCTTCGAGGACGTCGATGCCGGTCAGGGTTGAGCCGGTCATGGCGGCGGCGCCGGGGGTCGAGGCGATCCCGATGGCCCGGGCTGCGGCGGTGGCGACCTGGCCGCGGAGGGCGCTGATCGGGACGTTTCCGCGCGGGTGCACCGCGTTGGCGAGCAGGATGACGTAGGAGTTTGAGGCGGGGTCCATCCAGAGGCTCGTCCCGGTAAAGCCGGTGTGGCCGAAGGAGCCGATCGGGAAGACAGCGCCGCGCGGGCGGGAGAAGGCGGTGTTGATGTCCCAGCCGAAGCCTCGTGTGGCGGTGCCCTTCGAAGGGACGCCATCCGGGGTAAAGACGGTCGCGCCGGACTCTGCCGTTGCCGGCTGCTGGGGCGTCGTCATCAGCTTCAGGGTGGCTTGCTGGAGCGGGAACGGGCCGGTGTTGCGGGTCAATTTGTCGAGCAGCGCCTGCGCGTAGCGGCTGATGTCCTCGGCGGTCGAGAAGACGCCGGCCTGCCCGGCCACTCCGCCCATGCGCCGTGTGGTCGGGTCGTGGACGGTCCCGCGAAGCAGCCGGTTGAAGTCGGGGTTGTTGGAGGCGGTGCCTTCGTCGTCATGGGTGGTGGGGGCGGTGTGCTCATCGAGCGCAAGCGGGCTCCACGTGCCGGGCGGGCAGGCCATGCGGATGGGGAACTTGGGCCGCGGACCGGGCTCGATCGCCGAGCCGTGATCGATGCGCGGGCCGCAGGTCTTCGCAAAGGGATGGAAGGAGGTCGAGCTCATCGCGAGCGGGCGGAAGATGTGCTCGGTGGCGTAGGCGTCGAGCGTCTGACCGGAGATCGACTCGACGATGGCGCCGAGCGTGATGTAGTTGATGTCGGAGTATTCGAAGTGGGTCCCCGGCGCGGCGAGCCCCCA
The DNA here is from genome assembly GCA_964658405.1 of uncultured Sphingomonas sp. GTDB lineage: Bacteria > Acidobacteriota > Terriglobia > Terriglobales > Acidobacteriaceae > Edaphobacter. Next base: position 391 of record CAZZZQ010000722.1, on the reverse strand, counting down.
GGGGTCTTTGAGGTCGACATCCGGTGGGAGGCCGGAGTAGTGCGTGAGCAGCTCGCGGATGGTGACCTCCTGCTTGCCGTTCGCCGCGAAGCCCGGCAGGTACTTGGCGACCGGGGCGTCGACGTCGAGCTTATGCTCCTCGTAAAGCTGCATGATCGCGGTCGCGGTCGAGAGGCACTTGGTCAGCGAGGCCATGTCGAAGAGGGTGTCGATCGTCATCGGCTCGGCGGTCAGCTCACCGTTGAGGCCGGGCTCGTTCGCGATCTTACGATTGCCGTAGGCCTGCTCGAAGATCACCTTGCCGTCGTGGCCGATGAGCACTACAGCTCCGGGCAGCTTCTTGTTGGTCACGGAGTCGTTGATGAGCGCGCTGACCGGAGCGAAGGCAGGG
>CAZZZQ010000721.1:0-2161 GCA_964658405.1 uncultured Sphingomonas sp. | reverse complement strand
CCCCACAGTGAGCTTCCCGAGATTCATCGAGAGAGCCAGTGAGCTGATGCCCTGCCCCTCGGCCGTCAGACCCGACGCGGTGGCAATCCACTCCGTCGTGGGGATGAGGGCAGAGACCTCCGCCTTCTTCGGCAGATAGGACGGCCAGCGTGCACTCGACGGACCCGCAAGTGGCGCCTTGTCGACTCGCGAGATACCGGTCTCGTAGGTGACCGACGTGACAGCCAGGAGCGAAGACATGCCCGCTGCCTGCACGCTAACGGCCCCCGTGGAATCCTTGTGACTCGCGGACCCAGAAATCGTCGTCTGCGTGGCTAGCAAGGCTGCCGCGGCGTCGGATGGAGCCAGCTTGCTCGTGTCGTAGCCGCCGGTCGTGAAGCTGCCCGACCAGGCGCTGGCGACATTGGCCGCCGCGCCGACCCATCGTGAGCCCTTCTCGATACCGAGGGCGTCCGCTTGGAACTTGTGGAAGACGGAGCGCCTCTTGGCGTCCGCGGGTGCCGTGATCGTCGCATCGAGCCGGTCGAAGTCCAGCCAGAGCCGATCGGTGCCTGCCAAATGTGTTGCGAGGTCATCTCGGAGGTCGGCACTCTCCGATGCGTGACGGTTCGGGAACGACCCGACTGCGCTGAGGCCAGCCGTCGTCGGGTCGGTGACCAACACGCTGGTCTTCCGGACGGCTGTGGCTCGCTGACCGCTCCCTGCCTGCTTGTTGAGCCAAGCGGCCGTCTTCGCGGCAGCCTCCGTGGTGCCGAAGTCCAGATAGACCTCTGTTCGCCCGGCTGTGTCTTTCGCTGGGGTGACGGCTGCGCCCAGGGCCTTGGGCCTGGTGGGAAATTTCGAGAAGTCAAGGACACCGAGCGCCAGCGGCGCATCGACGGAGCTGACAAGCTTCCATGAGGCTGCCGTGGGGCTCAAGGAGAGCACGGCTCCGGCGCCAGATGGGACCAGGGACTCGAAGGTGGGCCGGACCGGCCGCGGTGCGTTGTTCAGCGCTGTCGCCAGTACTGCCCCTGCGCCGAGGCACAGGACTGCCACGATGGACACCCCGATGATGACGGGGCGGCGGGACCGAGCTTCTCGGTGATGTGCATGCGTGGTCATAAGCTCCCTCAAACCAAAGAAATGGCAACCTTAGTGTAGCAGGTTGCCATTTCTTCGGAGCCGTTTAGTTCGAGGTGTAGTAGATCGGAACCTGGCCATCCGCAGTGTGGTACGGCGGGGGCGTCGGCTCGATCTGCGCCCCGGTGCACCCGGACTGGTAGGCGTCGAGATAGTAGGCGGCGTTGATTGTGTCCGAATCGGTCGACCCCTGCACGCCGGACCCGAGGTCCAGGTGATTTGTCATCTGATACCCGATTCCTCCAGCGGCGTTCGGCAGCACCTCGTCGCTCACCTTATTGAAGGACTGGCCGAAGTTGTAGTTCCTGCCGTCGTGGTACGTGTTGTTGCTGTCGTACCAGAAGGAGTGCACATTCACCGTGCTCCAGCCGCCCTCGATGGGTGCAGCGTTCCCGTAGTAGTGCACCTGGAAAGTGTTGTTGCCGCAGGTTCCGACGATATTGATCGACTTCGGCGTTCCAGGAGCGGTCTGATACTGGTTGGACACGGTCCGGGTGAGCCCGTTGGGTGCGTACGCCTTCACGGAGTAGGCGTAGACCGTCCCCATGTGAGGCTGAACAGCATTGCCGTAGTTGCCCGACGTGGTGATTCCACCCGGGCCCGAGAGCGTGTAGACCGACGCGCCCGCGGCACTGCCCCAGCGAAGCTGAAGCTGCTGTGCAGTACCCCCAGCCTGGTTGGAGGCCACGGACGAGTTCGTGGACCAGCTACTGCGTGCGTAGTCCTGCCCGGCGGTTCCAAAGGGGCCGGGGTAGCTCATGACGTCCGCCTTGGCGCCATCATCGGAACAGCCTCCGGCGTTGCAGGCGACGATGTAGACGGCGCCGCTGTCTCCCCAGTTCTGGCTGCTGGAGTACGAGAGGGCATACGAGGAGGCTGTCGTGACGTACTTGCTGCCATCCCACTTGTGCACCTGGTAGGCGCACGAGGAGGTGTTGCAGAACTGGAAGTCGCCGGGGTTTCCCGCGTCTGCCGTGTCGGGCCAGGTGACCTGGTAGTTGTTCGTGTTCAGGGTTGGTGCCGCCGTCTCCGTCGCGGC
>CAZZZQ010000720.1:0-2163 GCA_964658405.1 uncultured Sphingomonas sp. | reverse complement strand
AGAGCGACCTGGTAGACGCGCTCCTTGATCTCCTGGTTGATGTCGCGGCGGATGACGCTCTCGATCGCCAGAAAGGTGATCATGCCGCCATCGAGGATCGGGATCGGGAGCAGGTTGAAGATGCCCAGGTTCAGGCTGATATACGCCATGAGACCGATGATCGGCATCCAGCCCGGCATCTCGACCGCCTGGTGGACCTGCTGGCCGATGCCGATCGGACCGCTGAGGCTCCGGACCGAGACGTGGCGGGTAAACATCCCCTTGAGGACTTCGACGATCAGCGAGGAACTCTTCAGGTTGAAGGCCCATGAGGCGACCATCGCCTTGCCGAGGGGAAGCTTCTCGACCTTGACGGGAGGCTGGATCGGAAGGAAGCCGAGCCGGTAGCGATCGACGCCGTCGGCGGACTTCGCGAGCTCGGGCTTGATCTCAACCGGAATGCTCTGGGGAGCAGCCGAGGGTGCGGTGCGGACGATGTTGAGCGAAGCGGGCTTGCCGGCCTGGTCCTGCAGATAGGCGAGAAGCGCCGGGACGGAGTGCAGCTGCAGGCCGTCGATGGTGGCGATCTGGTCCTTGGGCTGCAGACCGGCGCGGGCGGCTGGCATGTTGGGCTCAAGCTCGGCGACCTGGACCGGCGTGTTCTGCATGCGCGGGATGAGGCCGAGGCGGTCAAGGGTGAAGTTTTCGGCTCCGCCCTTGGACTCGATGAAGAGGCTGGTGTCGGTGCGCTTGCCGTCGTGCGTGAAGGAGAAGGGAACCGTCTGGTTCAGATTCAGCAGGGAGCGGATGGCCACCTGGTCCCAGGTCGGGTTCTCGATGGTCGCGTAATGGACGATGAGGTCGCCGGACTGGATGCCGGTCTTCGCGACGGGGGTGTTCGCGGGGATGTAGTCGGTCTGCGCGGGACCGTTGATGTACTCCTGCACCTCGTTATGGAGCATGGAGACGCCGGTCATCAGGATGAAGGCGAGGATGAAGTTGGCGACGGGCCCTGCGAGCGCGATAAGGACGCGCTGCCAGCGGGGATGGGCGTTGAACTCGCCCGGGTCGCCGGTGCTTGCTTCGCCAGGCGTATCGCCGGCCATCTTGACGTAGCCGCCGAGCGGGAGGAGCGAAAGGCGGTAGTCGGTGTCGCCGCGGCGGAAGCCGAAGAGGCGCTTGCCGAAGCCGATAGAGAAAACCTCGACACGCACGCCGCAGAGCTTGGCGACGGCGAAGTGGCCGAACTCATGAACCAGGACCATGATGCCGAGGACGATGGCCAGTTGGATAACAGTCGACATAGAAAGCGATGAACCTCGTGCCGTGCTTGGTTAGAACAGACCTTAGGAGCGAAGAACGGTCGTCATGCTTGTGACAACTTCGCGGGCTCGCTCGCGGGCGGCCAGATCGGCCTCCAGCACCTGCTGGATAGACGAAGGGCGAGTCCCGGAGGTCTGCTCAAGGACCTTTTCGATTGTACGCGGGATGCCGAGGAAGGGGATGGCACGGGCCGGGTCGGGATCGAGGAAGGCGGCGACGGCGATCTCGTCCGCGGCGTTGAGCGCGATGCAGGCCTCGCCCCCGACTGCGGCGGCCTCGTAGGCGAGCCGGAGGCAGGGGAAGCGCGTGAGATCGGGCTGCGAGAAGTCGAGCTGCGAGAGGGTGGCGAGATCGAAGGTAAGGTCGGAGGCGACGCGCTCCGGGTAGGCGAGGGCGTAGAGGATTGGAAGCCGCATGTCGGTGACGGAGATCTGCGCGAGGATGCTGCCGTCGATGAACTCGACCAGCGAGTGCACGGTCGACTGCGGATGGATGGTGACGCGAACCTGTGCGGGGGGGAGGTCGAAGAGGCGGCAGGCCTCGATGACCTCGAAGCCCTTGTTCATCATGGTGGCGGAGTCGATGGTGATGCGCTGGCCCATGACCCAGGTGGGGTGCTTGAGGGCCTGAGCGGGAGTGATGTGCTGGAAGTCGGCGAGGGGGGTGTTGCGGAAGGGGCCACCGGAGGCGGTGAGCCAGATCTGCTTGACCTCGTTCGCCGCGCCGCCGCGCATGGCCTGATGGACGGCGTTGTGCTCGGAGTCGATGGGGAGGAGAGCTACGTTGTGCTGCGTGGCCGCGGCGAGGATGAGTTCGCCGGCGGCTACGAGGCATTCCTTATTGGCCAGGCCGATGGTTTTT
>CAZZZQ010000719.1:0-2172 GCA_964658405.1 uncultured Sphingomonas sp. | reverse complement strand
CCTGCCGACGCCGCCACTCAGGCCGATGTCACCACGTGGGATATCGGGCAATATTCATGGTCACCGAGCGACTCGCCCCTCTCTGACCTCAAGCGCTACAAGAACAGCATCGCTCACGCAGTCACCACCGGGTGGATCGATCCAAACGGAGGCTTCCTCTTCGAGAAGACCCTCGGTCAGCTCTACCAATATCCCCAGCAGGGAGCCAGCGTTGGCCTGTATGGCTGCAGAGCCGGAACTACCGACCTCTTTCTTTCCCTGGACGAAAACTGCGAAGGACAGCGCAGAACCGGCATCAACGGGTATATGTATGCCCAACCGGTCGCAACTCTCGCACTCACCCCGCTCTACAAATGCGTTGCGAGTACCAATCACTTCGCAAGCAACGACCCTCTCTGCGAAGGAGCCACAACGGAGAGCCTGCTGGGATACATCCTCTCCAAATAAGGAACCGGCTGGCGCCGGGTGCGACGCAAAGCTTCTGAGAGGTCCTCGCTCGCATCGCAAGGCGGGAATACCCGGACCGCGTGCCCGGCCATGATGAAGCGCACAGACGACTCAGTCTTATCGCATTACATGAGCTTTTAGGCCATCGAAGGAGAACGATACGTCTCGTTCACACCTGGGCTCGACAGATTGGCAAGAGCTTCAGAAAATCACTCTTTGAAGAGAAAGTCAGACCGCAATCGACCTTCCCGTGGACTCCTCGACGCCAAGCCGGAGCAGGATCTCTTCGTCACGCCATTGCCGCCTTGCGCACCTTGCGACGCTTCTACCCACCCTGAAGGTTCGCCCCACCCTACTTCCCGATGCAGAACCTTCCAAAGATCAGCTTCAGCACATCCTCATTCGTAGTTGAGCCCGTCAGCTCATCCAACAACCGTAGCGCCTCATAAAGGTCGAGCAGGATCATCTCGTGCGGAAGCAGGCGCCCCGTCGCCGCCTGTGCCGCACCAAGCGCAAGCAGTGACGCCGAAATCGCCTGCTGCTGACGCATATTTGTAACCGTCACAGATCGCTCTGCTGCATCCGCCTGCAGAATCTTTAAAACAAGTTCACGAAGCTCATCGATACCCTCGCCGGTCAGCGCGGAGGTGCGCGCCACATGGGCCGTCTGCCGGATCGCTGAGACGGACTCGTCAACCTCCGCCTCGGCCACCAGGTCTGTCTTATTCAGCACGACCACCAGCGTCCGCGGCTCCACAGCCTGCAGAATCGCAAGGTCTTCAGCATCCACAGGCCGCGTCGCATCAACCACCAGCAGCAGCACCGAAGCCTCCGCCATCGCCTCGCGCGACCGCACCATCCCGAGCCGCTCCGCCTCGTCGATCGCACGCGCAGCATCCTGATCCGCATCCCGTAGCCCAGCCGTATCCAGCAGCTCCACCGGAATCCCACCGAGCGACATGCGCTCCGCAATCACATCGCGCGTCGTCCCCGGCATCGCCGTCACAATCGCGCGATCCTTCGCCAGCAGCCGATTAAACAGGCTCGACTTCCCCGCATTCGGCCGCCCCACCAGCGCCAGCGTAAAGCCGTCACGCAAAACCCGTCCGTACGCAAACCCACGCTGCAACTCTTCAAGCGGAACCTCAATCTCCGCGATCAGCGCCACGATCACAGCGCGCGACAGCACCTCGATATCGTCCTCCGCGAAGTCAATCCCCGCCTCAAGCGTCGCAATCAGCAGCACCAGCCGCTCCTTCACCGGCTGCACCTGCTTCGACAGCGCACCCCCCAGCTGCCGTGCCGCGACACGCGCCTGCTCGAGCGTGCTGCTCCCAATCAGATCCTCAACCGCCTCAGCCTGCGTCAGGTCCAGCCGCCCCGAAAGAAATGCGCGCTGCGTAAACTCACCCGCCTCCGCCAGCCGCGCACCCCGCGCACAACATGCCCGCAGCAGGTATTCCAGCAGCACCGGCGAACCATGCGCCGCAATCTCCACCACGTCCTCGGCGGTGTATGAATGAGGCGCGACGAAGAGCGTCACAACGCCCTCATCCAGCACCTCGCCCGTCTCCAGATCGAGGATCTCCGCGAACCGCGCACGCCCCGCAGCCAGCGGATTCCGCAGCCGCAGCAATGGCGCAATGATCGCCTGCGCCTCCGGCCCCGAGACACGCACGACCCCAATCCCGCCGCGCCCCGGCGCAGTCGCTACCGCAACAATCG
>CAZZZQ010000718.1:0-2173 GCA_964658405.1 uncultured Sphingomonas sp. | reverse complement strand
ACCTGCAGCGTCAGGGAGTCTGCCACCAAAGGCAGGACGCGGAAGTGTGCGGAACAATCCAACCACACCTCAATGCGGCACTCGGTCACTCCGGCAGCCACCTGGAATTTGACGCCCTCAACGGAAGCACCCGCCGCAGCAGGCCCCTGGTCAAGCCACACCGCGATGGGGTACACCTTCTCCCGAGGCTCCCCCTCGAAGTCCAACTGCGGCGTAGCTTGGATCGTGATGGGAGCAGCTTCCTGCGGCTCAGCCGACCGCAGTTCCTCAGGCACAGATGCAACTGCATCGTCCCCATCGTCGCCCTCCGCAGCCGCACCCTCTGCGGCGGCACTCTCCGCAGGCTCACCTTTCAGGACAGTGTCCACTCCAACCGCAATCTCGTTGCTGTAGGACCTCTTCCTGCTGAACACCGTCTCCGGCGCGGAACCGCTCGGGACGCGATATCCCGCCGCGCCCGTAATCCTGCTCGGTCGTGATGCGCTCCCTTGTGCCCTGTTCGTCCAGCCCATGGTCTGCTTCAACGTCACATCCGGAAGCATCACCACCGACTCAGTCCCCTGCCCACCGCTCACCGGGAGTGGCAAGGGTCTCCCCAGTCGGCCGGCCGCATACGGGTTCACCCCAAAATGCTTTAAAGCTCCAGCACCCGGGATGATCTTCTTGCCCAAGATCCTCTGGATCAATTCCCTGGTTGACGGAGCCTGCTTCGCCGCAACTTTCTTGGCCGGCACCCGGGATTGCTTCGTCGACTCCTTGGGTTCGACAGGCGCCTTCATCTTCGGCGTGGGAGTAGCGGACTTCTTCGCCACTTGCCCGGTGTCACGCCCGCTCCGCGCTGGTTGTACCCCGGCATCGCTCCTGGCTGTCGCCCCCGCAGGACGAAGCTTTGAACGCGCCACAAGCAGCTTCGATACCTCACGAAGGGTCGAGTTCCTGTCCATCTCAGCCCCGAGAATCCGAACCCGATACCCCTGCGCGGTCACCCCTTGTACCAGCGCAGCGCGCAACGCCTCCAGCTTCGAGCCGGTCTTGATCCCCGCCTCAGCCAGAGACCAGGACAGCGTCACTCGCGACGAAACACCGAGTACCTGCTGCACGCAGAGCCTCACAATCCGGCTCGCGACTTTCTCCTCCAACATGGTTCCTCCGAGTAGCCCCGATTGCTCCCCGCGATGCGGTCTATTGCATCGTCTCGGTCCGATCAACGCTGCCGTCTTCATTCAGATATCGCACCGCGATCGTATCCCCGTGAAAATCCAACGTGACAAATCCGAACTTGGCCCACAACTCAATTCCACCATCCACCAGGTCCCGATACTCCCATTCCCCCGGCGCGGGCAGCGGATCATTCGTGCCATGGGGCTGGTACACCGGCACGCCCCCATGCCCCAAGCAGCGCGGAAAACGAACCTTCGCCACGTCCTTGTACGTCTCGCAGCGATGCTCGTGCCCCCACAGCCAGGCCGCCACATCCAGCTTGCCCAGCACCGGCGCAATCGGCCCCGTAACTCCAGCCGACACCGTCTCGTACGAGCTGCAGTACTGATGATGACTCAGCAGGATCGTCTTCTTGCCCGCCGCTGAAGCCGAGACCAGCCACGCCGCCTGGTCGTCCTTCAACTTCGCGTCGTCCCACGCGGTATCCAGACCGAAGATCTGCCACTTGCTGTTCGCCAGGTGGAACAGGCTGCTCTTCCCCTGCCACGGAGCAAAACGCGGGTCCGAAAGCGCGTACTCGTAATACGCATGGCCTCCGGAAAACATATCGTGATTTCCATTCAGATTGAACGATCCGATGGTGTCCTTTTCCTCCAACCGCACCGGCCAATCCCGTAACAGTCGCTCCCGATATTCGCGTTCCCATCCGGAGTAATAGACGTCGCCCAGATGGATCACGTGCTGCTGCAGGCCCCGCGCCTTCCCCTCATCCAGCTCACGTCGGATGACGCGGCTCACCTTCTGTGCGCGCGGAATTCCGCTCCCCCAATCGCCGAACACCACCATGCGGACATTCTCCTCCGCAAACGCGATCGGCTCCTTCCGCGTTGGTCGCGATACAAACGGATGCTTCTGCCGAAACTTCGTCATCCCCTTCGCAAACAGCGAGTTGATCCAACGAATATCCGTCTGCTCAAACGGTCCGAAGATGCGTCGGTCTACCAGATCTTCG
>CAZZZQ010000717.1:0-2175 GCA_964658405.1 uncultured Sphingomonas sp. | reverse complement strand
GCCGTCGTTGTTGTAGTCGGCGACAAGAGGGGTAAAGCCGTAGTTGAGTGTGGGAGTGATGCCGGCCTTCGCGGACACATCTTCGAAGGTGCCATCGCCACGGTTGCGATAGAGCGTATCGCTCGCGCCCTTGAGACCACGCGGTCCGCAGAGGACGGTCAGCCCCCGCCATTTACAGCTGTCGCCATGCTGCGCATCGTGCGAGGTAGCTTCGTCGTAGGAGACGTAGTGAGCCACGAACAGATCAAGATGCCCGTCGTGATCGTAGTCCAAAAAGGCGGAGCCGCTGCTGTATAGATTCTCTGGCGTCAGGAGACCCGCCGCGGCTGTGACGTCGGTGAAGGTGCCGTTACCGTTATTCTTATAGAGAATATTTTTACCGTACGAGGTCACGAATAGATCGGGGAGACCATCGCCGTTGTAATCTCCGATCGAGACGCCCTGGTCCCATCCATGATGCACGAGCCCTGCCTTTTCGGTGACCTCTGTGAAGGTGCCATCGCGGTTGTTTCGGTAGAGGTGATTCGTCGACGGGAGTCCTGTTCGAGCATCGAAGGGGCCACCATTGATGAGAAAGATGTCGAGCCATCCATCACCGTCGTAGTCGAAGAGCGCGACCCCCCCGCCGGTCATCTCGCTGATATGGTGATTTGAAAGCTTTCCTCCGAGCGTTGTCTTTGCTGTGAGACCCGCACGTCCTGCAATATCGACGAACTTCGCAATCGGTGCGCCGGATGGAGGCTGCACCTGGGGACGAGGATGACTCGAGGCCATCTGAGTTGCGCAAGGAAGTCCGAAGCCGATGAGGCCAACGAATAAGAGTACGGGCGAAAGCTTCATGGCGCGCCTGCGTCATCAGAGTTGAGAGAGCCACCTTGGAGAAGGGTCGAGGATCGGACTGCTGCAGTGGAAGACTTCTTCTGCAGGTCGATTGCTGCAGCCTGGCGCTGCTTGAGTGCGGCGAGTTTCTCACTCCACTCCTTCGCCTGCGCTCGATCCCCTGTCTGCATATAAGTGCGTGCGAGGAGATAGCAGGCTGAGTCCAGATTCGGATCAAGCTCAACAGCACGGCGCAGTTCGCGGATCGCATCCGGGTGGCGGCTGTTGCCTGCATAAAGCTTTCCGAGCAGGAGGTGGCCGGATGCATCCGCCTCTCCTTCTGCAATCGCCTGTTCGGCGAAGTGGAGCGCCTGGTCGATCTGGTTGGCCCGCTCATAGGCCAAAGCCGCGTCTCGTGCGTAAAGAATTCGCGTTGGTTCGAGCGTTGCAGCTCTACCGTAGACCACCGCGGCCTCCGCATACTGCCCCTTCTGGAAGAAGCAGAATCCCAGGACACTGTCCGCAAGAGCGAGTGCTTGATCGCGCTCGAGAGCTTTCTTGAGCAAAGGGATCGCTTCATCGATGCTGTGGGTGGCCGCCGCCGCAACACCGCGTAACAGGTCAACTTGTGTTGACGTCTCCGGGGTCGGTACGATCCGTGAGAGCACAGTCTTTGCCTCCTCCGCCTGATCCGAGATCAGAAGCATGCGTGCCAGTGCAAGCGCGAAGACCGAGTTCGTTGGATCAAGCCGAACTGCCTCACGAAGAAGTTGCGTAGACTTTGCAGGCCCGTCAGCTGAGCCCGCAGCCAGCAAGCCCAGATGATAAAGCGGACGGCTATCCTTCGGGTCAAGACGCGCTGCCCTCTCGAAGGCTTCCGCTGCCTTTGAGAATTCGCCTGTTCCCGTGTAGGAGAGGCCGAGAAGATAGGCCGTATCAGCGTCGCGCTCGGTTGCAGGAGTTACTTCGAGCAGAGCGATCGCCTCTGGATAGCGCCTCTCACCGATATACGCACGCGCCGCTAAGATGGCGCTACGAGGCTCACCGGGCTGCTGTACGCGGGAGTTCTGGAGGATGGCCAGCGCGTCTTCGAATCGTGCCGCCTCGATAAGAGCTGTGGCGGCCTGTTGCTGCAACTCCAAGGGCGTCGCTGCAGCAGCGATCTCATTGATGAGAGGGGGAAGCGATTCTGTCCGGTTCAGGCGAAGATTGTCCAGAAGCAGGTGTGACGTGACGCCTTTGTCAGCGGGATCAGCCGCATGAGCGGGTTCAAGTATGGCGACCGCATCCGCAAAGTTCCCCTTACCCTCAAGCAGCACGGCGAGGTTGAAGCGGGGCTGTACAGCGGCTGGTTGT
>CAZZZQ010000716.1:0-2180 GCA_964658405.1 uncultured Sphingomonas sp. | reverse complement strand
CCTGTGCACGCCGGTCATGCAGAAACGACCGGAACGGCGCGATCCCCGTCCCCGGTCCGATCATGATGATCGGTGCGTCGGAGGCAGTCGGGAGGCGGAACTTCTTGTTGACCTGTGTATAGACCGGAGCCGTATCGCCTACATTCATGCGGTCAGAGAACATCGTCGAACAGACTCCGCCGCGCTCACGATCCTGCGTGCGATATCGAACAACAGCGACGGTCGTGTGGACCTCACCGGCATGCGCCCGCGGGCTAGACGAGATGGAGTACAGCCGCGGCGGAAGCTTGGGCAACATCGCGACAAGCTCCGCCGCATCGGCGATGACGCCAGGAAACTCCGTCAGCAGATCGATCAGCCCCCGGCCGTGCATATACGTGTCGAGATGGCTCTGCTGTTCTGGCGGGAGCAGACCAAGCAGCGTAGAACAGCCGCCCTTCGTGGCATAGGCCTGCACCAGCTTGCGGCTCAGCTGCGTTACTCCGCAGTGGCCGAGCAGCGCATCGCGCAGAGGCATAACGCGCCCTTTGTCGAGCGTGACAGGAGTTTCGCCGGCAAGCTTCGCACACTCAAGAATCTCGTCGACCAGGTGCGGGCTGTTGCTCGCGATGACGCCGAGCGCATCACCGGCTTCGTACTCCATCTCAGAGCCGGCAAGCGAAAAGGCCAGGTGCACCGTCTGCTTACTCGAGACGTCGTGCGTCAGGTCGTACTTCTCGACGAGCGGCGCATAGAATGGATTGTCGCGTGTCGGCCCGACCGCTGCCTTGGGAGCAACCTTGATCGCCGGAGCGACTGCCGCATGATTCCCATGACCGTTGCCGTTCAGCGAGACCTTCGAAAGCCTCTCCGTGATGGACAGCTTCCACTGCGCAAAGGCTTCGTCGAGATCCACATCGCAATCGACGCGATCAAGGATCGGCTTCGCTCCAAGCGCAATGAACCGCTCCTCGAGATCCTTGCCAAACTTGCAGAAGTGCTCGTAGTGGCTGTCCCCCAGCGCGAGCACGGCAAAGCTCAGCTGCTCCAGGCGAGGAAACGCCGGATCGCTGATGCGGTCGTAGAAGGTCTTCACACCCTCCGGCGGATCACCGTCGCCATAGGTGCTCGCCACGACGAGCGCGACCTTCTCATCCGCGAGCGAGTTAGCCGCATACGCGTCGAGCGAGAGCGCCTTCGCCTCATGTCCCTTGCCCTTCAGCTCCTTGCTGATCTTCTTCGCCAGCGACTCCGCTGTTCCGGACTGCGTCGCATAGAGCACGGAGACGTTCAGGCTCGGCGCCAGTTGCGCAGGCGGAGCCGCCATGGTGCTGGGAGCCTGGCTGAAGATTCCGGCAAAGAAGCCATTCAGCCATGCACGCTGCGCCGGTGTGAAGGGTGCGTTATCGGGGATGTATGGAACGAAGCCCGGTGTCTGCGCGCTCATGCGGACACCGCCTCGACCTGCTGCCGGAGCACCGCAATATCACTGCGCTTGGTGAACTCCAGGAACGACTCACCCTCGCTCCGCTGCCCCTCGTAGACTGCGAAGAGCCTGTCCATCACCGGCGGCAGATCGGTGAACCGGATCGCCGGAATCAGTTCCCTGCCGATCGCCTGGTCCTGGTCCGTGCCTCCGCCGAGAAAGACCCCGTAGCCCTCCTCGCCGCCAACCTTGATGCCGATCAGCCCAATATCGCCGATATAGTGCTGCGCGCAGGAGTTTGGGCACCCAGTGACGTGAAGGTTCAGCGGCTGGTCAAGCTTGAAGGTCGCGTCGAGATACGTCGACAGTGCAAGCGCGTGCGCCTTAGTATCGGTCGAGGAAAACTTGCACCCCTTGCTGCCCGTACAGGCGATCGTCCCGCCCATCACGGTGCTCGCCGAGTAATGCAGGCCGGCGTCGAGAAGCGCCAGCTTCACGGCCTCAACGCGGTCGTCCGGGACATTGGGAATGAGCAGGTTTTGCCACACCGTCAGCCTCATCTGCCCCGTCCCGAAGCTGGCCGCGATGCTGGCGACGCTGTGCATCTGCGCAGCCGACATGCGTCCTACCGGCGTCACGACGCCCACATAGTTCAACCCCGGCTGGCGCTGCGGATGGATATCGAGGTGGCCGCGCCGGTCGATCGGTCCTCGCGGCTCGCAGTCTGCCAGGTCAAAGCGAAGCAGCGGGAACGCCAGCTTCTTCTCTGTCTCCT
>CAZZZQ010000715.1:0-2183 GCA_964658405.1 uncultured Sphingomonas sp. | reverse complement strand
CTACGCCGATCCCGGACGACCGATACCGCCTCCTGGTCGAGGGCATCGTGGACTATGCGATCTACCTGCTCGATCCGGCCGGCCACGTCGCGAGTTGGAACAAGGGCGCGCAGCGCTTCAAGGGGTATACCGCCCAGGAAATCATCGGCGAGCATTTCTCGAGGTTCTATACCGACGCGGATCGTGCGACCGACCTTCCGCTCCGTGCCCTGAGGATCGCCGAGACCGAGGGCCGCTTCGAGCAGGAAGGCTGGCGCGTCCGCAAGGATGGCTCGCTGATGTGGGCGCACGTGCTGATCGATCCGATCCGGAACGACGACGGAACGCTCCTGGGCTTCGCCAAGATAACCCGCGACCTGAGCGAGCAGCAGGCCACGAAGACTGCCTTGCGACAGAGCGAGCAGCGCTTCCGCCTGCTCGTCCAGGGCGTGCAGGACTACGCGATCTACATGCTCGACCCCAACGGCCGGATCACCAGTTGGAACAAGGGCGCTCAGCGCTTCAAGGGCTACTCCGACGAGGAGATCATCGGCGAGCACTTCTCGCGGTTCTACACGGAAGAGGATCGCGCCGCCGACATACCGGGCGTCGCCTTGAGGACGGCGGCCGATGAAGGCCGCTTCGAGGCCGAGGGTTGGCGTGTCCGCAAGGACGGCACGCGCTTCTGGGCCAACGTCGTCATCGACCCCATCCGGGGGGATCATGGCGAGCTGGTCGGCTTCGCCAAGATCACCCGCGATATCACCGAGCGCCGCGATGCACAGCAGGCGCTGGAGGAGACCCGTGCCCGCTCCATCCAGTCGCAGAAGATGGAGGCGGTCGGTCAACTCACCGGAGGCGTGGCGCACGATTTCAACAACCTGCTTGCGGTCGTGCTCGGCAACCTCAACCTCGCCCGCAAGCGCCTGCCCGAGGACACCAAACTTCGACAGTTGATCGATAACTCGATCCAGGCCGCCGAACGTGGTGCGATCCTGACCAAGAGGATGTTGGCTTTCGCCCGGAAGCAGGAACTGTCGACGAAGCCGGTCGACGTACCCGACCTCATCCGCGGCATGGCAGACTTGCTTCAGCGCTCGATTGGGTCGAACATTCCGGTCGTCACGCAGTTTCCATTGAAGCTCCCGCTCGTCCTGGCCGATGCGAACCAGCTTGAACTGGTCGTGCTCAACCTATGCGTCAACGCTCGGGATGCGACCCCGGCGGACGGTTCGATCACCCTCGCCGCCCGCGAGGCTTGGTTGGAGGCCGATGACGCCCATGGCCTCCAGGGCGGCAACTATGTCTGCCTGTCCGTGATCGATACGGGCGAGGGCATGGATGCGGACACTCTCGCGAAGGCGGCGGAACCGTTCTTCACGACGAAGGGTGTCGGCAAGGGTACGGGTCTGGGGCTTTCGATGGCTCAGGGCTTCGCGCAGCAATCGGGCGGGCGCCTCATCCTGAAAAGCACGAAGGGCGAGGGTACGAAGGTCGAGCTATGGCTGCCCGAGGCCGTTACGAGCGTGCCAGCTCGGACCGAGCCGTCTGTCGTTACCGGTCTACCGAGGATCGAGCCGGTCACTGTACTCGTCGTAGACGACGACCCGCTCGTGTTAATGAACACGGCGGCCATGCTGGAGGATCTCGGGCACATCGTCATCGAAGCCAGTTCAGGCGAACAGGCCCTGGGAATCCTCCACCGGTCCAAAGAGGCAGTGGATCTCATCATCACCGATCAGATGATGCCCGGCATGACCGGAACCCAGCTGATCAAGACCGTACAGGCGGAAAACCCCGGCGTACTCATCATCCTCGCGAGTGGCTACGCCGAACGGGTGGAGGGCATTTCGGCTGACGTCCTTCGCTTGAGCAAACCCTTCGGACAGGATGAGCTTGCGCATACTCTTGCGACCAGCTTGGTTCGGAAGGGCCGGATTTTACCATTTCGAACAACTATAAGAAGCTAGTTCTCGACTTGAATTTACATGACTTCGGTTTCTATTAATTCCGTAAAATAACCGGAATAAATCTGGGTACTTTCATGGATCCGTTTTCAAAATTTTATCAGAAAAATTGAGTTGGAACGCGCCTTCGACGACCTAGGACCGAACGTCACCGATGGTGCGCACCTGCGCACGATTGCCACGCCGCGCGACACGAATGCGACCGGTGCCACCTTCGGCGGCTGAACGGTGTCCCGA
>CAZZZQ010000714.1:0-2184 GCA_964658405.1 uncultured Sphingomonas sp. | reverse complement strand
CGCCTTCCAGAATGGCCACTTCAGCTCGACTGATCGCGATGCACTCGTCAACCTGATGGTTCAGCGCGGTCACATGACCCCCGAGCAGGCCAATCAGAATCTTGATAAGTGGCAGCAGCAGCTTGAGTCCGGAGCACGCAACGCCAAGGCAACCGCTCTCAAGGTTGAGGATAAGGCTGCCTCAGGTGTCTCGGCGACTGGCTTCGGCAGCTTCTTCTCGCTTCTGCTTGGCCTCGCTGCGGCGATCGTCGGCGGCATCTTCGGAACGGGCCGCCGCGCAGAAAGCGTGCGCGTATGAGCGGGAGAGATCAACGCATTCTCAACCAGCGTGGCTTCGGCGTTGCCAGAATGGTTTCCACCGCAGTCGGTGCAGGCCTCATCCTCTACGGAATGAAGCGGAGTTCCTGGTTTGGCCGGCTCATCATGTCGGCAGGCCTGGGGCTCGTCTCGAAGAGCATCGGTACGGAGGGCGCCATGGCCTCCGTACTGGCTTCGATCCGAGGCCGCCTGGAAAACTCGCAGCCGAAGCGTCTTCAGGCCTCACGCTAAGCGGGCTGAAGGAAAAAGTTTGATTGCGGCGGCTCTCCTGCGTTGCGTCCCGGTTACTCCGCAAGGCGCAACGCACGAACCTCCGTTTGACTAGGGGCGCTCTACCTAACAGAGGAGATCATCATGAACGAAGACACCGCAAAAGGAACTCTCGAGAAGATTGCCGGAAAGATCAAGGAGACTGTAGGCCACGTCACCGGTAACGAAGAGTTGGAGAATCAGGGCAAGCTCGACCAGGCGAAGGGTGCAGCCGAAAAAACCTTCGGCCACGCCAAGGATGCAGGCAAAGAGCTTGGTCACAGCATCGATAAAGCAACCAGCTAAGCAGTGAAATCCCCCGCATCCGAAGTGATGGATGCGGGGGATTCTTTCGTTAAAAACCACCCCGAGAGCCTCTTCCAATCAGGCGAGCTCTTCACTGGGCGTGCATTCGATCTCTGCTGTGTCGGCCCCGCTCTTCAGCTTGGAGCTTGTCACCAGGTAGACGGCGATCAGGATCGCGGCCATCCCGACGTATTCGATCGGCACCATGCGCTCGTGCAGGAAGATCGCTCCCAGAACCACGGCAACGATGGGATTGATGTAGGCGTAGGTCGCCACCTTTGCGACCGGCACGTGCCCGAGCAGGTAGATGTACGCCGTATATCCGACCAGCGACCCGAAGGTGACGAGGTAGAGGATGGAGCTCCAGGCCTGCAGGTTCCAGTGCGCGCCGTGGTAGCCGCCGCTGCCGAACATCACCATCGCGTTGAAGAGCCCGGCGAAGAGCATCTCCCAGGCGGCGGCGACGAAGGGGCTGACCTTCAGCCGGGAGCGGCGCGAGAGAATCGACCCCGCCGTCCAGCTGAAGGCGCATCCCAGGGCGACGGCCGCGCCGATCAGCTGGCGCGTATCGCCGTGCATGCCCTCCATCATTCCGGGTGAGAGCAGAACGATCAGCCCCGCAAAGCCGATGCCGACGCCGATCCAGCCCTTGGTCCGAAGTCGCTCTCCGTTCGGCAGGACCGCTTCAAAGAACGCGACGTAGAGCGGGATCACGGCGATCAGGAGCGCGGCCAGCCCGCTGGTCAGGTACTGCTCGCACCACACCAGGCCCATGTTGCCGCCGCCGAGCATCAGGATGCCGATCGCGGCAAGCAGCCCAAGCTCACGCTTTGTGACGCGCAGGGTCAGGCCGCGAGCCGCGCAGAAGGCGAGCATCAGGGGTCCGGAGATCAGGAAGCGTGTGCTCGCGAGGACGAAGGGCGGGAGCACCTCGACGCCGAAGCGGATGGCGACGTAGGTCGATCCCCAGAAAAAGTAGACGCACGCAAAGGCGATGAGGACACGGGTGCGGAGCCTGGCCGCGTCCGGTGCTGTGAGAGGCATGCCCAAGGGTATCGCGCTGCAGGGTCTTTGCCGATGGCTTTCTAGACAACGCCCGTGGTCCCGCAGGCACTGCTCGATGCCTCACAGGTGCGACACTGCCGGCAGAAGCTGCGATTCAGCAGGTGCGCCGTGATCAGCAGGATCGATCCGGTCACGCTCAAAACGAGCTCAACCCGCTCCCGCAGGGCGTCGCCGCTCCAGGCCACCGTCAGGATGAGAGCGACTCCAGCGGCCACCAGCCCCAGCAGCGACTTTCTTCGGTGGAGC
>CAZZZQ010000713.1:0-2187 GCA_964658405.1 uncultured Sphingomonas sp. | reverse complement strand
CCTCGGCGGCGGTGCCGGTGAAGAAGGCTTCGTCGCAGATGTAGAGCATCTCGCGAGGCAGCGCCTGCTCGACCACCGGAATGCCGAGATGGCTGGCGAGGGTCAGGATCGAGCTGCGGGTGATACCGTTCAGCACGGAGTTGGCCAGCGGCGTGGTGTAGAGGACTCCGCCGCGTACCAGGAAGAGGTTCTCGCCTGAGCCTTCGGACAGGTAGCCGTTAACATCGAGCGCGATGCCTTCGGAGTAGCCGTTGATCTCGGCTTCCATGCGGATCAGCTGCGAGTTCATGTAATTTGCACCCGCTTTGGCCAGCGAGGGCATGGTGTTGGGCGCGAGGCGCGACCAGGAGGAGATGCAGACATCGGCGCCCGCATTGCCGGGGACGTACTTGCCCCACGGGAAGTTGGCGATGTAGACCTCAACCGGCGACTTGAGCGGGTTGACGCCGATCTCCCCGTAGCCCCGGAAGGCGATCGGGCGGATATAGCAGGGGGTCACGCCGTTGGCTTCGATGACGTCGACGATGGCGGCGGAGAGCTGCTCTGCGGTGTAAGGCAGGGGCATGCGGTAGATCTTGGCAGAATCGATCAGGCGGGCGCTGTGCTCGGGCAGGCGGAAGACGCCGGCGGTGCCGTTCTGCTGCGCGTAACAACGGATGCCTTCAAAGACCGAGGAGCCGTAGTGGACGACGTGGGACATGACATGGATGTTGGCCTGATCCCAGGGGATGAGGTTTCCGTTGTGCCAGATGTGCTGCGTGGGCTGAATGGCCATGATTCGCTCCTAGTGCTAAAGGTCGATTATAGCGGGCGATGGCGGCTCCGCGTGGGAGAATAGGACGTGATGTTCGATACCCATGCTGTGACCTGGACGGAGTTGGGACACTCGGCGATTGTGCGTTTTTCGCTGCTGGCGTTCAGCTCGATCTTCTTCCTGGTGGACCCCTTTGCCGCGCTGCCAACCTTTCTTGCGGTCACCGATGGTGCCGATGCCGCGAAGCGGCGGCGTATGGCCGGCAAGGCTTCGCTGACCGCGCTGGTGTTTCTGAGTGCGTTCGCAGTGGCCGGAGAGTACATCTTCAAGCTGTTTGGCATTACGTTACCCGCATTTGAGATCGCCGGCGGGATCATCCTGCTGTTGATTGGCCTGGATATGTTGGAGGCCAAACGCTCCGCCACGCAGCAGTCCAGCGGCGACACGGTGGCTGCGGCCAGTAAAGAGGATGCAGGCATCGTGCCGCTAGGCATTCCCATGCTGGCGGGCCCGGGATCGATCACCAGTGTCATGGTGCTGGTGGGCCAGGCACATACCAAGCTGCAGATGGCAGCGATTCTGGGTTCGATCGCCGTGACCGCCGCGATCTGCTACCTGGTGCTGGGGAACTCGGATCGCGTCGCACGGGCGCTGGGCGACACCGGAATTCGCATCCTCGTCCGCATCATGGGGCTGTTGCTGGTGGCGCTGGCGGTGCAGTACTTCGTCAACGGGATGGCGGACCTGGGCGTAATCGCCAAGCCGTCCTAAGCCGCGGCCTTTCTGTGCGATGCATTCGCAGCCCGATTCCACGTTCTGCGATCCCACGTTTACGGTTGAAGGTCCTCAGAGGTAAACAGACGCTCAATGCATGCAGAAATATGCAACGTCGCTACGCTGAATGCTGCGCACCGCTATGTTATTTGCATCGCATAGACACCAGAGAGTCGTCATTAATATGAAGATTTATCTGGGTTTGTCTTTCGTAAACTAATTTTGAAATTCATTGCATTTGGTAACCAGGATGCTCTATTACGAGTTGCCGGTCGAAATACGCAGAGCGAGGCGTCTTCAGACCGAATGAAGGTCTCGCGGATTCCCGGGCTAGAGATCTCCACTCAAAAGGAGAGTTCTACGATGAAAATCAAAATTGCAATGGCTTTGGTGTTCGCAACCTTAGGTGCAGGATCTGCCTTGGCCGATACGGTTAGTTTCGCCGGCGGCGGTCACCTCGGAACCTCAGCAACCTACTCCAGCGGCACCACCTCTGTTACCGCGTACGGTTTTAGCGGTACCTCCACCGGTACTGCGACCGACCTCTACGGCAAGAGCGCGGGAGGCTCGGAGAACGGCCTTGGTATCTACAGCCGCGGGGGAGGAGAGCAGGAGATCACCAGCAGTAATTTCATTCAACTGGACCTGTCGCAGATTAC
>CAZZZQ010000712.1:0-2195 GCA_964658405.1 uncultured Sphingomonas sp. | reverse complement strand
CCGCACTGCGATTGGCGTCAACGGCTGCAAAGATCTGCTCAAAAGCGGCATTCGGTACAGTGCCCATCAATTCGCGTATCTGCGCGGCGTCCAGGCGGGGGCGACCGTCTTCTACGGGAGCGCTGGCGATTGCCTGGTCCATGATGGAGAGGGCGTCACGTACGGAGCCGTCACCGGCCTCCGCCAGCAGATTCAATGCGCCTTCGTCTGCGTCCACGTTCTCGTTTTCCGCGATGCCTTTGAGCTGGCCGAGCAGGTCGACAAGTTTTACGGCGTGGAAGCTGTAATGCTGGCAACGCGAACGGACGGTCTGCGGAATATCCTCCGGTTGAGTTGTGGCGAACATGAAGACCGCCCACTCGGGTGGCTCTTCGAGCGTCTTCAGCAGTGCATTCCAGGCAGCATCGGTAATTTGATGAGCCTCGTCCAGGATCAGAATCTTGTACTTGCTCTTGTTGGTAGGGCGGGCTTGAATCTTGCTGGTAAGCAGCTTTGCATCATCGATGCCGCGGCGCGTCGCGGAGTCGATTTCTTCGACGTCGAAGCTGTGGGAGTCCTCGAATATGTTTACGTCGGAGCGTGACGCGGCCGAGATCTCTTTGCAGTTAATGCAGTGGCCGCAGGGTTCCGGGGTTGGGCGCTCAGCCGAACCGATGGTCAACTGGCAGTTCAAGGCCATCGCCAGGATGCGGGCAATGGTGGTCTTGCCGATGCCCCGATGCCCGCTGAAGATGTAGCCATGGGCGACGCGGCCCTGGGTCAAGGCGTTGAGCAGAGTCCGTGTGACATGGTCTTGTCCGATGACATCGGAGAAGCGCTGGGGCCGGTATTTTCTTGCGAGAACCTGATGTGCCATAAGGATTCACGGCTATCGTTCGCCGAACCTCTATTGTATCGCCCGGAGAGAGCCTTCAAATCCACCGCAGGGGGCGAGACTAAGCCTTGGCTCGTTTGGCCCGCAAACGTTTGGCATTAGCAACTTTGGCTCGACGTGCTACTTCCTCATCACTGAACATGGTGCCGCGGCATTTGGCTGCACCACAGTAGCAATCGCCTTCAGCATCGTCGCTGTCGTACAGGTTGTACTCATACGTCAGTTCTTCCCCGGCCTTGATGTTTTTAATCGCGCAAACGAAGATACGGCCTTCTACCTCTTCTGTCTCGCAGTTGGGTTCGCAGCAGTGATTGATAAACATGGCACTGCCAAAGCCGTCGATCACTTCCCCGGTATCACCACAACTGAAGAGATAGGTAATGAAGCGGTCGGCATAGCGCTCGTCCGCTGCGTCTTTGGAGAAACGCGGGCCGTCGTACTCGCACACGCGAGCGCCTTTTTTTATTGCCCTGGTGGTGTAGCATCCCGCCGCGTGGATGGAGGAGGATCGAATGATGAGTCCGTTGTACATAACGAGAAAAGCTCCAAAATACGGTAGATGCAGCGAGAGGGCATGGGCCGAAGCTAAGCCTTTGATTTACTTTGCCTGCAAAGCTCCTGCGACGGCAAATTTCTTACTTAAATCGCCGCATGGTCGTCTTGAAGAGGATTTGGTTCGTGTCGCTTGAGCGGAAATCCAAGTAAAGCACGATGGAACTCGAACCGAATATAACAAACGTCGGGTTTGAAGCGTCTAACTGTCGCACGGATCATCGCGGTAGGGATCACTGGACGTTGCATGATTACACTACGGGATAAGTTTGGAAGTGGATAAACTGGTACGTATGGCGCTTGCTGTTCGATTCCGTGTGAGAGGGCTATCCGCAGTCATGCTGCTGGGTCCATTGTGCTGCGCGCGGCAGGGTTTTGCACAGTCGCCAGCCTCGGCCGGCGCTCAAGATCAGGGGCAAAAGCCCTGCACTGCAAATTGCAGCACCCCACCCACTCCATCGTCCGAGGCCCCAAACACGAGTCCAGGGCAGGCATTTCCTTATCCTGGAGAGAAGACGAAGGCTCCTGCGCCAGGGGTGCCAGATGCTCCCGACTCCGTTCCAGGTGCCCCTGCACCGTCTTCCCAAGGGGCTGGGCAGGGGGCTGGGCCATCGAAGCAGTTTCCCTATCCAGGCGAGTCGAAGTCTCCTGAGGCCGATAGCTCCAGCAGCAGTTCTTCTTCCTCTGAGCCGTCCGCGAGCCCGGACGATAGCTTCGATCCGACGAACAAAGGGGATGTGGCGGATGCGGACAAATTCCCACGTCGTCG
>CAZZZQ010000711.1:0-2211 GCA_964658405.1 uncultured Sphingomonas sp. | reverse complement strand
GATCTTGACCTCGAGGAAGTCGACGACGTGCCGCAGCTTCAGCCGGTCGTAGAGATTGCCGACCGCGCCGCCAAGGATGAGTGCGAGCGCAACCGAGGTCGGTGTGATCGCCGTCCCGACACGCCACAGCATGACGAAGACGACGATCACTGCAAGTACTGAAAATCCGATGAGCGCGTTGCGGACGGCAAGTGGTGAGAGTGAGTCGGCGAAGAGTGAAAACGCTGCGCCGGTGTTGAGGACATGAGTCAGCCGGAAGACTCCGGGGATGACTGTGATGGCGGACCCGGAGCGGATGTGTGCAACGATCCAGTCTTTGCTGAGGCGGTCGGCGATGATGACAAGAATGCTGAGGATGAAGAGCGTAAGGCGGTGGTTGCGAAGACGCATCAGGCTACCGCCTCCTTTACGTACGGGGCGAAGCCGATAGCGTCGAGAGCCTCGGCGCAACGCAGGCAGACGGTGGGGAAGTTTTCGGCTTCGCCAACGTCATCGGTGTAGCGCCAGCAGCGATCACACTTCGTACCGGATGCAGGTGTTGCCTTAGCGCCGACCCACTCCACGCCCTCAGCGACGACGTACTCCATCACCTCTACGGTCGAGACGTTGAGCAGCTCAGGAAGACTGGCCTGGTACCTCTTGAGCAGATCGTAGTCACTGGTGGGAACGGTGTTGCTCGCTTCGAGTTTGACCGCAGCCTCAAGGCCCTTGCCGATCGTCTTCGCCGCTCGCGCTTCTTCGAGAGCCTTCATGCCCTGCTCGCGAATGAGAAGAAGCTGCTGCCAGTCGGTGAGCAGATCTGTAACACCGGCCGTAGCAACCTCATGCATCTTCGGGAAGAGAGCGAGGTGCACGCTTGCTGCGCGGCCTTCAACATGCGGCAACAGATTCCAAACTTCGTCCGCTGTGAAGCTCAGAATCGGCGCGATCAACCGGGTCAGTGCTTCTGCGATGTGCCAGAGCGCGGTCTGGGCAGAGCGACGCTCCTGCTTGTCCGGCGCAAAGGTATAGAGGCGATCTTTCAGCACATCGAGATACAGCGCGCTGAGGTCCGTGTTCACGAACTCGTTGAGCGCGTGGTAAGCCCGATGGAACTCGAAGTCGTCGTAGGCTGCGCGGATCTTCTTGTCGAGCTCCGCCAGCCGCGCGAGGATGTACTGATCCAGCGGCTGCATCGCTTCGAACGCCATGGCGTTTTTTGCTGGTGAAAAATCATGCAGGTTGCCGAGCAGGAATCGGAGCGTGTTGCGCAGCTTGCGATAGTTATCGCTGACGCGCTGCATCAGGCTTTCGCTGGCGGCGACGTCCTCGCGGAAGTCAACGCTAGCGACCCAAAGCCGGATGATCTCGCCGCCGAGCCGCTTGGCGATATCGACCGGATCGACGCCGTTGCCGAGCGACTTCGAGAACGCGCGGCCCTGTTCATCGAGCGTCCAGCCGGAGGTTGCCACCATCTTGTACGGCGCCTCGTTGCGCATCGCAACCGACGTCAGCAGCGAAGAGTGGAACCAGCCGCGGTGCTGGTCGCCGCCCTCTGTATAAAGGTCGGCGGGGAAGCGCAGCTCCGGCTCCGCCTCAAGCACGGCATGCCATGAGGATCCCGACTCAAACCAGACGTCGAGGATGTCCATCTCCTTGCGGAACTCTGAGCCGCTGCAGTTTGCGCAGGTCGTTCCTTCGGGAAGGAGGTTGGCGTCAGACTTGTACCAGGCGTCCGCACTCTCCTTCTGGAAGAGGGCGACGATGCTGCGATTGATCGCCGGATCGTTGAGCGGCGTGTGGCACTTCTCGCAGAGGAAGACGGCGATCGGCACGCCCCAGATGCGCTGCCGCGAGATGCACCAGTCGGGGCGCGTGGCGATCATGTTCGAGATGCGCTCCTTGCCCCACGACGGATCCCAGACGACGTTCGCAATCTCATCGAGCGCACGCTGCCGATAGGTCGTCGGCGTGCCGTCCGCACTGGTCATCGGGGTCTCCATGCCGATGAACCACTGCTCAGTCGCTCGCACGATGACGGGATTATGGCAGCGCCAGCAGTGTGGGTAAGAATGCTCAAAGCTGGTCGCGCTGAGCAGGGCGCCGCGCTCGCGGAGCAGGTCGGTGATGGGCGCGTTGGACTTGAAGACGGTGAGATCTTCGAACGGCAGGCCGCCGGTGTTGCGCTGCTTGCCTGCGTTATCGACATATTGCAGTTCGGGCAGGTCGTAG
>CAZZZQ010000710.1:0-2214 GCA_964658405.1 uncultured Sphingomonas sp. | reverse complement strand
GCATCGTGGTCGCCATCGGCGCCATCCTGACGGCCGTCATCTTGCGCGGCAGGGTCCCAGACGTCGACGAGAACGCGCCCGAAGTGGTTGCCCTTTGAGCGCTTCGCAGTTCCCAGAGCAGGCGGTCCGGCGCTTGAAACGCCGGTCCGCTCGGTTTCGCTCGTTGCATGAGAGATGATAATTCGATGGACACATCGAGCACGGTCCGCAGAGATGTGCTGCGCAACCGGTCGCTGTTGTTGAAGTCTGCGGATGCGCTCATTCGCCAGAGCGGCATGGAACTTTCCCTCAACGCCGTCGCGCACCACGCTGGTGTGGGAGTCGGCACGGTCTACCGTCACTTCCCGGACCGCGAAGCACTCATCAAGGCACTGTTCGAGGAACGGGTCGAACGGATCTACGAGATCATGTCGGCCCACATCAAGGACGAAGATCCGGTCGAAGGGCTGCGGGCCGCAGTGTTCGAGATCTGCGAGATGCAAGCCACCGATCGCGGCGCCTGGGAGGTTGTCGGAGCCAGCAGCCGGGAATCGCACCGCGAGATCGCTCAGACACGTCTCATACCAATGGCCAAGAAACTTGCTCGCAGGGCCAACGCCACAGGACGTCTACGAGTGAGGTTCGAAACGAACGATCTCCCGGTCCTGCTCTGGGCGGGCGGCGCCTTGCACAGCTACCTCGGCTCCGGCTCCTCAGACGCCTGGTGGCGCTACCTCGAGCTCCTCTTCGACAGCTACCTGGCCGACGACGACCCAGCCCGCAAGCCGATCGTGCGAGCGGCACCCACGTTCGACCAGATCGATGCTGCGATGCGGGGCCAGCGATCCGTCTGACGAGCGCGATCAGCCTGCTCCCGCTCCGAGCAGTGCGGCTTGTCTGCTCGTGGGTACCGCCAGGTCGGCCGAGTCCTTCCTCTGTACAGACTTGGTGTCGGCACGGACGCACCGGGTGCGACGGAATGCGTGGTTCGACCGGTCCACGATGTGAGGCAAGACCGCGGGTCCGTCTTGCTGGAAGCGGCTCGCCTGCGTCTCGCGACGACGGGCTCGATGTCGCGAGGGACTGCCCCCGGTTTGGTTGACTCCTTGCCTGTGAGGATCGCTCCTCGCTGGAAGGATGTTGAACATGCCGAAAGCGTTCCCTCCGGAGTTCCGTCGTGACGTGGTCGCGGTCGCCCGTAAGGGTGAGGCGCCGATCAGCCAGATCGCGAAGGACTTCGGGATCAGTGAGTCCTGTCTGCACCGATGGCTGAACCTGGCCGACGTCGAGGATGGGGTGAGGCCGGGCGTGACCTCGAGTGAGTCGGCGGAGCTGCGTGAGGCGAAGAAGCGGGTGCGGGTGCTCGAGCAAGAGGTCGAGATTTTGCGCCGCGCCGCGGCCTACTTCGCCAGGGACATCTCCCCAAAATGAGCTACCCGCTGGTCCTTGACCTTGCCGCTGACGGTATCGCCGTCGCGGTGACCTGCCGGGTACTGGGGTTCTCCACCCAGGCGTTCTACAAGTGGAAGAAACACCCTGTCACACAACGCGATTGGGACGACGCGCACCTGATCAACGCCGCCCTGGAGATCCACTCCGGCGCGCCGGAGTTCGGGTACCGGCTGGTCGCTGACGAGCTGCCCGGCAAGGGCATCAGCGCCGGGGAGAACAGGGTGGCCAGGTTGTGCTCGCAGCAGCGGATCTGGTCGCTTCACTCGAAGAAACGCGGCCTGAACCGCAAGGCCGGCCCGCCGGTGCACGACGACCTGATCGCGCTGCCCGGCGGCGGCCGCGACTTCACCGCTGCCACGCCGAACGTCAAGTGGCTCACTGACATCACCGAGCACCGCACCGACGAAGGCAAGCTCTACCTCTGCGCGATCAAGGACTGCTTCAGCAACAAGATCGTCGGCTACTCCATCGACTCACGGATGAAGGCCGACCTCGCCGTCGCAGCCCTGCACAATGCGATCGCGCTGCGCTCCATGACGGGCCCACTCGAAGGCACCATCGTCCACTCCGACAGAGGATCGCAATTTCGGGCCCGCTCCTACGTCCGCACCCTCGCCAGCAACGGGCTCACCGGATCGATGGGCCGCGTTGGCGCATGCGGAGACAACGCCGCCATGGAATCCTTCTTCGCCCTGCTGCAGAAGAACGTCCTGAACAGGCAACGCTGGACCACCCGCGAGCAGCTGCGCATCGCCATCGTGACCTGGATCGAGAAGACCTACC
>CAZZZQ010000709.1:232-2222 GCA_964658405.1 uncultured Sphingomonas sp. | reverse complement strand
CTAAAGCTGCTGATCTATCAATATGACCACGTTGAGAAGAAGCTTCCAACCGTTATCG
Source organism: uncultured Sphingomonas sp. (assembly GCA_964658405.1). Lineage (GTDB taxonomy): Bacteria > Acidobacteriota > Terriglobia > Terriglobales > Acidobacteriaceae > Edaphobacter. The sequence goes on along the minus strand of CAZZZQ010000709.1, from coordinate 2,164 downwards.
AAAGCGTTTTCAGAGAATGCCTATTGCACACTGAACATCACTTGCCTGGAAAAGAGTTCTACATCTTTGTTCAGCTTCAGGCAGATAAAGCTGAAGTCTTTCTGTGGGAGCCCACTGAATCTGGGCCATACAGCGGTTCTTACGAATTCAAGTTCGAGCCTGTAACTCTGCACTAAGTGCATTGGATTTATAAATGCAGGAAGGCCCGCTCGATGAGCGGGCCTTCCTGTTTCTGGATGCGGATTACAGGACGTTGATGACGGTGCAGAGTTCCTTGACGGAGTCGGCGGACTTCTGAAGGGCAGCCTGCTCATCGGCGGTGAGCTTGATCTCGATGATCTGCTCCAGCCCCTTCGATCCGAGCTTGCAGGGGACGCCGACGAAGAGATCCTTGATGCCATACTCGCCCTGCAGATAGGCGGCGCAGGGCAGGATCTTCTTCTTGTCCTTCAGGATTGCCTCGACCATCTCGACGGCTGCAGCCGACGGTGCGTAGTAGGCGCTGCCGGTCTTCAGGTACTTGACGATCTCGGCTCCACCATTGGCGGTGCGGGTCTCGAGCTCCTTCAGGCGGTCGGGGGCGATCAGCTCCGTAATGGGGATGCCGGCCACGGTCGAGTAGCGCGAGAGCGGGACCATGGTATCGCCGTGGCCGCCAAGGACGAAGGCCGTGACGTTTTCGACGGAGACGTTCAACTCCTCCGCGATGAAGGTGCGGAACCGTGCGGAGTCAAGGACGCCGGCCATGCCGATGACGCGCTCGCGCGGGAAGCCGGAGTGGCGGAAGGCAGCCTGGGCCATCGCGTCGAGCGGGTTCGAGACCACGATGATGATGGTGTCGGGTGACGCGGCGACGACCTTGGCGACGACATCGGCCATGATCTTGGCGTTGGTGTTCAAGAGGTCATCGCGGCTCATGCCAGGCTTCCGGGCGATGCCGGCGGTGATGACCACGATGTCGGAGTTTGCCGTGTCGGCGTAGTCGTTGGTGCCGATGATGTGGCAGTCGCGCTTCTCGATTGGCATCGCCTCGAGCAGATCGAGCGCCTTACCCTGGGGGACGCCCTCAACGACATCGAGCAGAACGACGTCCGCAAGCTCTTTGGCGGCGATCCAGTGAGCGGCTGTCGCGCCTACATTTCCTGATCCAACGATGGTGACTTTTTTACGCATTGCGTGCTTCTCTCCTTGGACAATCGTCCTGTTTCGACCTGTCCATGATACTTCGCAGCGGAGAGGGTGTGCACGATAAGCGGCAAAGGTGTCCGGTTACCGATGTTCGTAGAGCGCCGTCGGGTCAGTACTGGTGAAGAGCCCCGTCGCAAAGATGAACCCTTTGAGCCGATTTGCCCGCAGTCGATCGTACTCGTCGGTGCCGATGATCGGGTCAACAGCGCAGAAGTGTCCGAGCTTTGGCGCAAGCTGCGTCTCAGTCTCAGGAATACGCCCCGTGTGCTGGGAGACCTGAAACTCGTAGAGGCTAACGAGTGCAAGGAAGACAACGACCGGGGCCGCGAATCGCAGCAGAACATCATTGTTGCGAGCGACCAGGAAGAGGGCTGGATAGAACGCGAGTTGCGCGAGGCGCATATCCAGGCTGATCACGCCAAGCGCGTTCGGCGGCGAGACGAAGTAGAGGAGCGCAAAGATCGCGATAAAGTCCCAAAGAAAGCGCGCGTTGCTCGCTTCTGCACTGGACCGTTTCATGGCGCGTGCGATGGCCACCATCAGGATCAGCCCGCAGAGGATGTCCAGCACGATCGATGCCAGGAAGAGCGGCCTGTGCAGGATGGTGAGCGAGGACGACAGCACTCCCTTGACGACGGGCATGTAGGTAATGTTCACGAAGCCAAAGAGCTGAAAGGGATCGATCGCCTTCAATTGCAGGAGATTGACTGCGGACCTCAGACTCGCGGATCGATGCTCAAGGGG
>CAZZZQ010000709.1:0-222 GCA_964658405.1 uncultured Sphingomonas sp. | reverse complement strand
GCGGCAGCCACGACCGCGGCAGCGAGCAGCGGAACGACCGGGGCGAGGGTGCGGGCGATCGAACGACGGGGCGAGATGATGCCCAGACCGAGGAAGAAGAGCGCCACCAGGACCGGAGGCAGGAGGTGACTTGGCGGGGTGTACCCGAGGTTGCTTTCAACGCTGTGCGTGAGGGCGCGCCCGAGAAAGTACCAGAGAACCAGTGGCAGCGTGACCGAAGCG
>CAZZZQ010000708.1:0-2247 GCA_964658405.1 uncultured Sphingomonas sp. | reverse complement strand
GTCGGGATGCTCAGCGGCCGAGGCCTCGTGCTGCACCCCGTTCCACTCCTCGGCGACCAGGATGCTGTTCGCCGGGTTGCGCGGATCGTACTTGATCTGGATCGGAAGATCGACGCGGACATTGTGAACCTGCTCCGGCAGACTCGTCACATCCTGCGCCGCCTCGTAGGTCACGCCCGCGATCCGATACCGGTAAATCAAGACATGCGGCGTCATCAGGGAGTCCAGCGGAATGTCGAGCGTTCCGTCCAGCGTATCGTCCTCCGTGCTGCCGTCGATCCCGATGATGCTGCCCACGATGATCCGGCCCTCACGCGCGAGAAAACTCCGGCGCAGCAGCTCTACCTCTTCAGGAGAAACCTTCTTCCGGAGTGCCACATAGAGAACCAGGCCGCCCACCGCCAGCGCCGCCGTGGACGCTGCGGCCGCCTGCTGCCAGGAGATGTGGTGGAGGTGCAGAGAGGATGGAAGATGGGGAAGCACAGGGCCTTACGGACAGGATAGCCCATGCAGAGCCTCATCGGGAAAGCTTTACGGGACTGCTTTCAGGGCCTTGAAACCACTAACGATATACTGAAACGTGCCAATGAAGCCGTCTTTTCGATCCTCCAGCCTCGCCATGTCGACCTCCTCCGCCAGCCAGAAGCGTGTCTCCCCGCTTACACAGCTGGCCCATCCGCTCGATCTGGCCGACGGCCGACGCATCCGGTCGACCACTGTCATCTGCGTCCGCCGGGGCGACTCCGTCGTCATGGCCGCCGATGGGCAGGTCTCCATGGGATCGACCGTCATGAAGCACTCCGCGAAGAAGATTCGCCGGCTCTATCAGGACAAGGTCCTCGCCGGCTTCGCAGGGTCGACCGCCGACGCCTTTTCGCTCTTCGCCCGCTTCGAGACCAAGCTCGAGCAGTATGCCGGCAACCTGGGCCGCGCCGCGGTCGAGCTCGCCAAGGACTGGCGCACGGACAAGATGCTCCGCCAGCTCGAGGCCCTGCTGATCGTCGCCGACCCCAAGCAGACCTTCCTGCTCAGCGGAACCGGCGACGTGATCGACCCCGATGAGGGCATCGCGACCATCGGCTCCGGCGGAAGCTACGCCCTCGCCTCCGCACGCGCCCTGATGGAGAACACCGACCTCTCCGCTCGCGAGATCGCCGAGAAGAGCATGAAGATCGCCGGACAGATCTGCATCTACACCAACGACCAGATCACCATCGAAGAGCTCAAGGCCCAATAAGCCAGGTACGGAACTAGAACGAACCAGCTCAGCTGAATCACTGCTAACCAAATAGGTTATTATTAGATGGAGAAGCGGACACCTCATTGCGAACTTTCCGTCGTTCGCAATTTGATTGCCGAGGGCAAAGTCCGCTCAACCGGATCTGCGATCAAAGGTGCAGTGATCCTCGGATTCGACTTCGACGGGATGGTTGGGGTCGTACTTGCACTCACGCCCCTCGACTTCTACAAGTCCATGACGACCTATATCGACGATGACGTCTGGCAGGATGTGTACCGTCCCGCAACTCGATCCGGAGAGATCTATCTAAAGCTCACTGTTGTACGCGATGTGCTAGTCGTCTCGTTCAAGGAGTTGTGACCATGAAGTGTCCCGTGTGCAACAGAGCGCAACTGATCCACGACATCCGCGATATGCCCTACACCTACAAAGGCGAGGAGACAGTGCTGCCGGGAATTGAAGGCGACTACTGCCCGGACTGCAGTGAGGTCATTCTGGACCGCGAGAACTCAATAAAAGCAGGGGCGCTAATGGGTGAGTTCAACAAACAGGTCAATGCAGCCACCGTCGATCCCGAGTTCATCGTCAGTGTCCGGAAGAAGCTCGCGCTCGACCAGAAAGAAGCTGCCGAGATCTTTGGAGGTGGTGTGAATGCCTTTTCTCGCTACGAGAATGGCAAGACTCGTCCTCCGCTGGCGTTGATCAAACTGCTCAGAGTTCTGGAGCGGCATCCCGACCTGCTCTCCGAAGTTCGCTAGCCACACCAACAGAAGCTTATTCTCGATAAAGGTTTTACATCACATGGCAATCTTTCTTCCCGGCACAGCCGATGACCAGGCACTTTCGCTCGATGAGATGACTCCCCGGGAGATCGTCGCCGAACTGGACAAGTACGTCATAGGCCAGCACGCCGCCAAGCGCGCCGTCGCCATCGCCCTTCGCAACCGCTCGCGCCGGCAGAAGCTCCCACCAGAGCTCGCCGACGACATCATGCCGAAGAACATCAT
>CAZZZQ010000707.1:0-2250 GCA_964658405.1 uncultured Sphingomonas sp. | reverse complement strand
CCGTCGGGCTGCGGCAAGTCCACGCTGCTGCGCGCGCTGAACCGCATCTACGCCCTCTACCCCGGCCAGCGGGCGGAGGGGCAGATCCTCCTGGACGGCACCAACATCCTCGACCGCTCGACCGACCTGGCGCAGCTGCGCTCGCGGGTGGGCATGGTGTTCCAGCAGCCGACGCCCTTCCCGATGTCGATCTACGACAACGTGGCCTTCGGCGTGCGCCTCTACGAGAAGCTGTCCAAGCCCGACATGGACGCCCGGGTGGAGGAAAGCCTGCGCCGCTCCGCCCTGTGGAACGAGGTGAAGGACAAGCTGACCCAGTCGGGCCTCGGCCTGTCCGGCGGCCAGCAGCAGCGGCTGTGCGTGGCCCGCGGCGTGGCCGTGCGGCCCGAGGTGCTGCTGCTCGACGAGCCGGCGTCCGCGCTCGACCCGATCTCCACCGCCAAGCTGGAGGAGACGCTGGTCGAGCTGAAGAAGGACATCACGATCGTCATCGTGACCCACAACCTGCAGCAGGCCGCCCGCATCAGCGACAACGCCGCCTTCATGTTCCTGGGCGACCTGATCGAATTCGCCAAGACCGAACGCCTGTTCGACAACCCCCGCTGCAAGCAGACCGCCGACTACATCACCGGCCGCTTCGGCTAGCGCCGCTCACGCGCGCCGGACCTCTCGCGGTCGGCGGCGGCCGACCGGAGCGCGTCGGGACGCGGGGCCTCCATGCCAGATCCAGTTCGACGAGCCTGCGGCGCGTCGAACACAGGGCTGGGCCATAGAGGGAAGGGAAGACCGGGAAGAAAAGCGCGAGCGGGCTGGCGAGCGGGCCTCTAGCGCTCTCCCCTACCGCTTCGCCTTCCCCGCGTTCAGCGCCACGGCGGCGCGGATGAGCGCCTTGAACGCCTCCGCGTGGGGCGCTTCGCCCTCCCGAATGTCGATGGCGCGGCGGACGTTGCCCTCGAGGCTGGCGTTGAACAGGCCGGAGGGGTCGGGCAGGGCGGCGCCCTTCGGGAAGGTCAGCTTGACCACCGCCTTGTAGCTCTCCCCCGTGCACAGGATGCCGCCGCTCTCCCACACGGGCGTCCCCCGCCACTTCCACGCCTCCTCGACGGAGGGCACGGCCTCCCGGATCAACCCCCGCACCCGCGCGAGCGCCGCCCCGCGCCAGTCACCCAGCTCGGCGATCCGCGCGTCGATCAGGGCGGAGGGGTAAAGGCCTTTAGTCACCGCCAGCATCCAATTTCACCTCCCCCAGTCCCGGCAGCGAACTAAGCTATCGCGTAACCGTAGCGCGGAGGGTGCGGAGCTTTCAAAGCGTTGCTTGTTGGGCGGTACTCGGAACATTCTGGCTGCGATTGCGGATTCCGAAAGGAATGTGCACGCATGGAGTATTCTCAGACGCGGGCTTCAAATGACCGATTTGGTCGTCGAAGAATATTTGTGGCTTGATGATGTCGAGAAAGTTTTTCTTCTCAACTCCGCCTGTTAGGAACAGCTCGTCAGCCTCAATCCCAAGATTCTTCATGGTATTGAGAAGTCTCTCATGAGCAGGCGCGCTCCGAGCCGTCACTATTGATACTCGCACGGACTTCTCCGCCGCGTTACGTCTTGCGTTTCCCTCCGATTCGATGCGTTGGATGCGAGCAATTTGTTGCATCAAGGGCATGAGCGGTCCATTCTTGAGCGGTCTATCTTTATTTTCTACCTCATGGTGATGAAATAGCGGCAGTCCGCCATCTGCATATCGCGACTCTGCCTCATCATCAACCAAAACACCGTCGAAGTCGAACGCAATCCTTAGCTGGTTGTCAAAAGCCTCATCTTGGGCCGGGCAGGGCAAGACAAAGCCGGCTGGATATCCTTGATCGACGGCATCACGAACCTCCTCCTTATTAGTGCTGAGGTATAGACATGCATTCACGGCTTTCATAAAGCGGTAAGGTGCGCTTCCTGACAGAAAGGCGGCTCGCGAAATATCGAGCTCATAATGAGGCATTGCGTTCATGATGCGCCGCCCGGCTTCTGGGTCGTTCCTCGAGAGGATAACTACTTCCACCGGCATGTGCTCGGGAAATACCTTATTCAGATGTAACAGTCGCTTGATGAATGGGAATGCGGCACCTGTCGGAGGGATGTCCGCCGCATGCTCCGACTGAAACTTCCGAAAAGCCTCAATACCTTCGTTCAGGAAAATCTCATGCTCTTTCGAGAGGTCAAAGAGAGCCGTCGAGGAAATACCGACAACGAGCTTCTGCT
>CAZZZQ010000706.1:0-2263 GCA_964658405.1 uncultured Sphingomonas sp. | reverse complement strand
AAGATGGAAGCGTTGAAGTCAGCCCGGTGCTGGTCGCTCTCCTGCCGGGCAAGGCGCGCGGCACGATCCGCCTGGGCCTCCTTGAGCCGACGGCGGGTGCGAAGCAGCGCATACCCGAGGCTGCCGGCCGTGCCAAGCGCAACCGTCGTGCCAAGCGCAACCATAGATCCCAGCGTTGCTACCGCGATCGATCCGCCGCTCTCCATGCGTGCCTTCCACCCTGCATCAGTCAGCCGCTCTATGCGCGATGCCGCTTTTCAGGGAACGCTCCTGCTGTCTGGTTCACGCTAGCACTATCAACGGCAGGAAGAAAAGACTTCGTTACAGGGAAATGGAGCGCGACCAAGGTTCGCCAACGCGATGCGTGGTCGCGTGACAGGGCTTATTCGCTGGACCTGGTGGCCGTCATCCAACCGTGCATTTGCATCCAGTTTTCGACCAGGAGTGGAAAGACCGACAGCTCGGGCCTTCCTTTCAGTCCCAGCCCCATGCCGGTTCCATGCAGTCCGTGCTCGAAGATGTGCAGCTCTGCAGGAACCCCGGCACGCTTCAACGCGTCGTAATACGCAGTGGCGTTCATGGAGTTCACCGTCTGGTCTTCCGACGTGGAGTAGATCAGGCTTGGCGAGGTGTCTCGTGTGACCAGCCGATCGACGGAGACGGAGCGAAGCGCCTCCGGAGTGGGGTGCTCGCCCAGCAATCCTTCCAGATTCGTCTCGCGCGGAATCGTCGGGTCCAGGCTGAGCCTGCCATAGGAGAGGATCACAAAGTCCGGCCGATCGCTGGCACGGTCGATCAGGTCCGCCGCCTTGGGGTCGCCTTTGTCGTGCATCGCCGCCAGGTAGCCGGCAAGATGCCCTCCGGCCGAGAACCCCCACACGCCGATGCGGTCCTTCGCGACGCCCAATTCGTCAGCATGGCTGCGGACATAGCGCAGGGCGCGTGCGCCATCCTGCATCGGGGCAGGGAACTGGTAGCGCAGTCCCAGCCGGTACTCCAGCACGAAGGCGGTGATGCCATGGGCGCTCAGCCAGCGCGCCGCGGCGGCTCCTTCCTTCTCCATCATCAGGTTGCGATAGCCTCCGCCCGGCATCACGATCACGGCAGACCGTACCCCGGGACCCTCCGCAGGATACTCATACATCTTGGGGATGTCGCCGCTCTCCTTGCCCAGCGCCCCCGGCGCGCCGGCCGGCCACAGGACGATGGTCTTGCTGAAGCCCCCCGGGGCCTTGATGGTTGCGGCAGGCTTCAGGGCAGACTTCGCCTGACGCGAGGCCGCGGGCGCACTGCCAATCCACGCCGGGAAGGTCAGGCCTGCAAGCAGTAAAACTGAAAGTCTCATGGAGCGGTCAGCATACACCTAACCTCGCTTGCCGCAAACAAAGGCTGCTGCTGGCATCTACAGCTGGAGATGTAGGCGGACCGCAACTCCTTCGCGTTGCATTCGTCTATATCGCTATGAGCGTGATCCATCCCCTTCGGCCGTCGACTCGGCTCCCTTTGCGTCTGCTTTCTGTGCTGCTCCTGTGTGGACCTGCCGCGTTGCTGTTGCCGGCGCAGCAGCCATCGACTCCCACGCCGGAGGCGACACCGACGCTTTCGGTCGATGCCCGCCTGGTCAATCTGCCCGTAGTAGTGCGCGACAAGAAAGGTGCCTTGGTGCAAAACCTCTTCAAGGATGACTTCCTCCTGCAGGTGGATGGTCATCCGCAGATCATTCGTTACTTCGATCAGGACGCGAATCTTCCGCTTACGTTGGGGCTGCTGGTGGATACCAGCCAGTCGCAGCGCAGCGTCCTCGACGACGAGCGCACCGCCAGCAGCACATTTCTCGATCAGATGATCACCGCACCCGCTGGCCGAGTCCCGGATAAGGCCTTCGTGATCCAGTTTGCCCGCACAGTGGAGCTGCTGCAGGATGTCACCTCGTCCCGTCCCAGGCTGCAGGCTGCTCTGAAGGAGCTCGACACGCAGAGCCCATCGGCGACTAACTCCAACCCCAATGACTCGGACGACAACAGCAGCGGCGGAAGGGGGCGGAGCGCGCGGGGTGGAACGGCCCTGTACGACGCGACCTTTCTCGCCTCCGACGAGATCCTTGGCCATCAGAAGGGCCGCAAGGCGCTCATCCTGCTGACCGACGGCGTAGACATGGGCAGCAAGGAGTCGTTGACCGACGCCATCGAAGCCGCCCAGCGCGCCGATGCCATCGTCTACGCCATCTACTTCAAGGGCGATGAGCCGAAGCGTGACGACGATC
>CAZZZQ010000705.1:0-2265 GCA_964658405.1 uncultured Sphingomonas sp. | reverse complement strand
AGGTGCGAAGCACCTTCTTGTCGTTCGCCTGGTTCATGACGTCAATCTTCTTCATCAGATGGTCGTCAATGAAGGGACCCTTTTTTGCTGAACGTGCCATGGTGGAAGCTCCGTACTTCTGTGTTGCGTGCTAGATACGACGAATCTCTAAGCTGCGAGACTTGGTGTTACCGGCACTGGTTTACTTGGTGCGACGGGTGACGATAAATACATCCGTGCGCTTATTGTTACGTGTCTTGTAGCCACGAGTCGGCTGGCCCCAGGGGGTAACCGGGTGACGACCGCCCGAGGTCTTACCTTCACCACCACCGTGCGGGTGATCGACAGGATTCATCGAGACTCCACGGTTTGCAGGGCGGATACCCTTCCAGCGGTTGCGTCCAGCCTTACCGATGGTGACGTTCTCGTGATCTGTGTTGCCCACCTGGCCGATGGTCGCCATGCACTCGATGAGGACGCGGCGGGTCTCGCTCGAGGGGAGCTTCAGGAGAGCGTAGTCGCCTTCCTTCGCGATCAGGTTGACCTGTGCGCCGGCGGAGCGTGCCATCTGCGCGCCCTTACCAGGACGGAGCTCGATGTTGTGCACGATCGTACCGATCGGGATGTTCTTGAGCGGCAATGCATTGCCCACGAGAATATCTGCCTCGGGGCCGCTCATGATCGACTGACCGACCTTGAGACCGATCGGCTGGATGATGTAGCGCTTCTCACCATCGGCGTAGTGGATCAGCGCGATGCGCGAGCTGCGGTTCGGATCGTACTCGATCGTCGCGACGGTGCCCGGGATCCCGAACTTGTCACGCTTGAAGTCGATAAGGCGAAGCTTCTGCTTGTGACCACCGCCCTGGTGGCGAATGGTCATGCCGCCGGCGTTGTTACGGCCACCGGTGCGCGGCTTTACGGAGAGCAGGGGCTTGTGCGGCTTGTCCGTCGTCAGGTCGCTGTTGACCAACTTCGTCGCGAAGCGGAGGCTCGGGGTAATCGGTCGAAATGATTTAATCGGCATCGTCTTGTTCCTTGACTGCTGCGGGCTGACTTGTCAGCAACGCTTCGGTTCCATCGATCTATACAACGATCTATTTAAAGGCTGTTGAGGTACTCCGGCATCTTCTCGCCATCCTTCAAGCGAACATATGCCTTCTTCCAGTCGGGGCGGTAGCCGGAGAACTTTCCACGGCGACGCTCCTTGCCTTCAACGGTAGCCGTACGAACGCCTTCAACCTTGATCTTGAAGAGGGTCTCGACAGCCTGCTTGACCTCGGTCTTGGTAGCCTTCAGTGCAACCTCGAATACGAGGGTGTTCTGAGTCTCCTTGACGGTCATTCCCTTTTCGGTGATCAGGGGCCTGCGAATAACGGTATAAAGGGTCGGCATTATGCAACCTCCTTCTCAGTGCGCTTGCGCTTGGAGAGGTGCTTCTTCAGCGTGTCCTGAATTGCTTCAAGAGCATCGACGGAGAAGATAGCGTGCTCGTAGCGGAGCAGGTCGTACGGGTGAACCTCAGAGCTGAGCACAAGCTCAACACCCTGCAGGTTACGGGATCCAAGGTAAAGCTTCTCGTCCAGCTTGCGGCTCGACTCAACCAGGAGGGTCGTCTTACCAGCCTCGAGCTTGGTGATCGCAGCGCGGTACAGGCGGGTCTTTGCTTCGGTTGCAACGAGCGTGTCGACGACAGTGAACTTACCGTCTGCGAGCTTCGCTGCAAGAGCCGAGCGGAGTGCGCCCATCAGCTTCTTCTGCGGGAATGCATACTCATAGCTGCGGGGCTGAGGTCCGTGGACCGTACCGCCTCCACGCCAGAGCGGGGTGCGGATCGAACCGACGCGTGCGCGGCCCGTGCCCTTCTGCTTCCAAAGCTTCTTGCCGGCACCCGAGACGTTCTTACGTGTCTTGGTTGCAGCAGTTCCCTGGCGCATCGCGGCGCGATAGTGCTTGACCGACTCCCAGAGGAGGGCGTCATTGACCTCGCTGGCGAAGATCTCGTCGAAGAGTTCAACCTCTCCAACCTTTTCGCCGCTCAGATTGACTACATTTACGTTTGCCATTGCTCTTCTCTCTTGCCCACCATCGATGCGGTGGGCCCAAACTTTGGATCAGAGGCCTTCACGGGGAAGGCCCCTGGTTAGTGCTTACTTCTTCTTGGAGGGTGCTGCCTTCTTCGAAGCCTTCAGTGCGTCCTTGGTAGCGGCACCGGCAAATCCACGACGCTCACGCGGCGGAGCCTTTGCCTTCGAGATCAGCACGAAACCATCACGCGGTCCGGGT
>CAZZZQ010000704.1:0-2266 GCA_964658405.1 uncultured Sphingomonas sp. | reverse complement strand
CTCCAGGTAGAAGAGAAGAAGACCGCTCATCTCCGCCCGGTAGCTGAAGTCAAGCCCGAAATCGTTCCAATTCTTGAGCAGCAGAAGGCTGGAGTTGCGATGCAGAATTACGCGACCCAGCTTGCGGCTGCCGCCAAGAGCGAGGGACTCGCCAAGACTGCTGCCTCGAAAGGCCTCAAAATTGTGACCACAGACTATCTCGCGAAGGATGGCGTAGTAGCGGGTCTGGCCGACGGCTCCGCGCTTCTGGCCCAGGCCTTCGCGACCGCCAAAGGCGCTGCACCTGCTACCGTCTCGACCGGAGATGGATTTGCGCTCTTTCAAGTGGATGATATCAAGCCAGCTCATGCCCCTGACTTCGCCGAGTATAAGCAGCACATCCTTGACGACTTCCGCGAGCAGCAAGTGCCTCAGCTCCTGAGCGCTCAGCTCAACAAGCTGGACGACCGTGCCAAGGTGCTGAACGACCTGAAGAAGGCTGCAGCCGAAATGAATATCCCGGTACGCACCAGTGAGTTTGTTGGTAAGGACGGTCAGGTACCGGATCTTGGTGCGATGAGCGGCCCCGGCTCCGTGGCCTTCACACTGCCGAAGGGCGCGATCTCGTCACCCATCAATGCAGGACGTGTGGGAGCGGTAATCAGCATCCTGGACAAGCAGGAGCCTTCCGCGGAGGAGATTGCAAAGAACTTCGCGCAGACTCGTGAGCAACTCCTGAGTGCTCAGCACGAAGAGATCTTCCGCGTCTACATCGGCAATCTCACTGAGAAGTACGAAAAAGCCGGGGCGATCAAGTACGCACAGAAGCAGACGGCGCCGTCACCGGCAGGGAACTAGCCGCCTGACCTGTCATTCCAAGGGAGCCTGTCGTTCGCCGGATTCGGCAAGCGGCAGGCTCTTTGTCGTTGCATCGCCATCGTATGATTTCAGCATCGTAGGAAGAAGTCGCATGGGCAGCATGGAGTGCGGTACGCCAGCACGCGAAAATGCCAAAGGGGAACTATGAGTACTGAAGTGGCCATGCAAGATCGTCTTTCCGGAATACTTTTGCACGTCACGTCGCTTCCGTCGTATGGGGGAGTCGGTGACTTTGGCCCAGCAGCTTATGCGTTTGTGGACTTCCTTGCCGCCGCGAAGCAGCGCCTTTGGCAGGTCTTACCTCTGAGCCCCACTGGATATGGCAGCTCGCCTTATTCGGCGCTTTCGGCTTTTGCGGGTAACCCACTTCTAATCAGCCTGGAACGGCTTGCGGAAGACGGGTGGATCGCCCCCGAGCGTCTGACAGGTCTACCTCCGCACGATGGCCCTGCAGATTTCGGTGAGGCGACGCGACTTAAGATCCCGCTTATTGAAGAGGCCGCCGCCAACTTTCTCGATCGTGCCTCGGATGAGCAGCGGGCTCGCTTTCAGCATTTCTGTCAGGAAAATCTGACCTGGTTGCCCGACTACGCGACGTTCACGGTTCTCCGTCGTATGCATCACTATGTGAGTTGGAACGATTGGCCTGCTGAATACGCATTGCGCAATACAGACGCACTCGCGGCTCTTCTAACCACCCATGGGAGAGATCTCGCCATTGAACAAGTAGTTCAGTTCTTTTTCAGCGAACAGTGGCAGGCTTTGCGAGACTACTGCTGCGACCGAAATATCCGCATCCTGGGTGATGTCGCAATCTTCGTCAACTACGATAGCGCCGACGTCTGGACCCATCCAGAACTCTTCGAACTCGATGAGAAGGGCTGCCCCATCCGGGTCTCGGGGGTTCCTCCGGACTACTTCTCAGCCACCGGCCAGCGCTGGGGCAACCCGCTCTACAAATGGGGCCTGCTCAAAGAGCGGGGGTACGACTGGTGGGTTGCTCGCATCCGGCGTTCCCTGGCCCTGTATGACGTGGTGCGGTTGGATCACTTCCGCGGCTTCGAGGCCTATTGGTCCATTCCTGCGGAGGAGGCGACTGCCATCAAAGGGCAGTGGGTTAAAGGCCCTGGGCAAGATCTCTTCCAACGCCTCCGGGACGTATTCGGAGTCCTCCCTTTCATCGCAGAGGATCTTGGCCTTATCACCCCCGAGGTCGACGAGCTTCGCGAGCATTATGGAATGCCCGGCATGCGGATCCTCCAATTTGGCTTCTCCGATCGTGGCGCACATCTCTATCTGCCCCATCAGTTTGTCCCGAACACAGTCGCTTATACCGGAACCCATGACAATAACACCACGCTCGGCTGGTGGCAGGAAGATACCGGCGAAGCGGAACGGGAACACGTTC
>CAZZZQ010000703.1:0-2270 GCA_964658405.1 uncultured Sphingomonas sp. | reverse complement strand
GCTTGATCTCGGTGCCGGAGTACTTGCCGAACAGGATGCTGTCGCCGGCCTTCACATCGAGCGGAAAGGTCTTGCCCTCGTCGTTGGACTTACCCTTGCCGACCGAGATGACCTGACCCTCCTGGGGCTTCTCTTTTGCGGAGTCCGGGATGATGATGCCGCCACGGATGGATTCGCCTTCTTCGACGCGCTTGACCAGGATGCGGTCGTGAAGCGGAGTGAACGATGCTGTTGCCATTGCTTGCTTCTCCTCGATACGATTTGGCGGGCGGTATGCACCCGCGATTGTGTATTGATCAACACGCACGGTCCAACTTCGTCCGGCGTGAAACCTGCCAGGCCTGATCTGCAAACGTGATCATCAGACGTCGACCAGACGATTAGCACTCAAGCCCTACGATTGCTAACGATAGCCAGTCCAAACTGCCTTGTCAACCGTTCCCTGTGAAATGTGAGTGAAAGTCACGCAGCTTTCGCTGAAGTCCCACCTTTTGTGTGACGAGGGAGAAGGTTACGCGGGTGTCGGAGTGTCGCGACCGAAAAATAGTCGTAAAATCACGCTATGTTCTTGCGGAAGTATCTCGGCCTATCCCTCGCGTTTGCTGCTGGCATCTCGCTTATCGCTCCTCTTGCCGCCGCCGGTCAGGCTGAAGGTCGCCACGGCCGCAAATATAAGGCTCCGGATGTGACCTCGCATGTTGAGGTGACTGTGATCAAGGGCTTCAATGGCAAGCCGATCCCGAATGCGGCCGTCATCTTCCGTTCTGTGCGGGACGGCAAGGACGAAGGAAACCTCGAGGTCAAGACCGACCCGGACGGTAAGGCAATCATCGACGTGATTCCGACCGGGAGCAGTGTCCGGATCCAGGTGATCGCCAGCGGCTTCGCGACCTTTGGAGAGGACTACCAGATCGATACGGCGACGCGCGAGATCCAGGTCACGATGCTCAAGCCTCGCGCCCAGGTCTCGGCCTACTCCGACAACACAGACAATCCATCCGAGCGGAAGCCCGGTGTGCAGGAGCCGGCCCATCAGAAGCCGAAGCCGGCTACGTCTCCCACTCCTGTATTGATCCCGGTCCCCGCAGCAGGCCCCGCGCCCGCTGCACCTGCCCCGGCACCTTCGAGCACACCCACTCCGCCACAGAACTAGGACCTTATGACTGAGCTCAGCAGGAGCCTGCCGCTGGCGGGTCGTGTCGCCCTCGTGACAGGTGCGGCAAAGCGCATCGGCCGTTCCATCGCGCTCTCATTAGCAGAGGCCGGGGCCAGTGTGGCCATCACCTATCGCGGTTCGGCTGCGGAGGCGGAAGAGACACTTCTGGCACTCTCGCGGCTCGATATTGACGCGATGGCGGTGCGATGCGATCTGTCTCAGCCTGAAAGCATCACCGAAACAGTTAAAGCGGTGGTTGAAGAGTTTGGATCACTGGACCTGCTTGTCAACAATGCAGGCGCCTTCGAGTCAGAGGCTCTCGAGTCGATCACGGTCGACCAGTGGGACGCGATGTTCGCGACCAATACGCGGGGGCCCTTCCTGATGGCACAGGCTGCGTTTCCTCATTTGAAGGAAGCTAAGGGGCGGATCATCAATATTGGCTCGCTCGGCGGCATTCATCCATGGGCTACGCATGCACATTACTGCACGTCGAAGGCTGCGCTGCACATGTTGTCGCAGACGATGGCGAAGGCATGGGCCCCGGCGATCAGCGTGAACTGTGTCGCTCCGGGGATGATCGTACAGGGTGAGGTTGGCGCGGCGTACGAGCAGTTTGCGCTGAAGACGCCCATGCAGCGGAACGGAACGGCGGCGGATGTAGCGGCGGCGGTCCTGTTCTTTGCGACCGCTCCGCACTTCATCACCGGGCAGCTGCTTGCGGTCGATGGCGGCCTGGGCCTTTAGCCGCGCCGTGCAAAGAGGCGCTTGAAGAATCCCTTTTCTTCACGGTCCTCGTAGAGGTCCTTCGGCTCCTCATGGGAGGGGAAGGGCTTACCGGCGAAGACGGCCCGGGGATTGTCGACACAAAGCGCCTGGGCATACTCAGAGCCATACTTCTTTGCCACGATAGAGCGCGCTTCGCTGAGCCGCGGCGGCCGGGATGAGGTGTTGTGGGCATCGGTCGCCAGAAAGTGTACCCAACGCTTGGCGAGAAGCTGATGCGCCATCTTTTCGGCGGTCTTGCCCATGCTGCCACGAACTGAATCGCCGGTCACCTGGATCAGGATCCCGCCCCGCAGCCAGTCTTCCAGCCGCTTCATGTCGGCCTGGA
>CAZZZQ010000702.1:0-2274 GCA_964658405.1 uncultured Sphingomonas sp. | reverse complement strand
GTTGAAGCCGTTCGGCGAGGTCAGGCCGCAGCAGACGCGGTCGTGATTGCCGCGGACGTTCAACGCGCAGATCGGTCGCAGCAGGTCGAGCACCTGGTTGGGGCTGGCCCCGTAGCCGACCATGTCGCCGAGATTCCACAGCTCCTCGTAGCTCCCCGCGGCGGCTGCGAGGACCGCCTGCAGGGCTTCGAGATTCGCGTGAATGTCCGAAAGAATAAGGGCGCGCATGGTGTAGGTTCGAGCGATCTGGCACGAAACTTTAACTTTAGACTGATTTGCCGGGTAATGAAAGTGCTCGGCTTTAGGTACTTCCGGTTAGTATCGACCGCGATTTTCTTCGCTGAACGCCCCGAACAGGGACGACAATGAAACCCATGTCCAACTCCACACCCTGTGATCTTAAGATCATGGCCGCGCGCCGTATCGATGGAACAGCTGTCCTCGTCGAGTTGTCTGACAGAACCGCAGCCGTTCTCACCATCGATCAGGTGCTCTTTCTAGCTCCCCCGGCCGACCGGATGCGCCAGTATCCCCAGGCCTTGATGGAACAGTACCCTCCGCTCCACTAAAGCTGTCAGCGAAGCATGGCAAGAGGCTGGTCGCGGTCGGTCCGCATGGTTGGGACCGAGGCGAGTAGTTGCTGCGTGTACGAGTGCTGTGGCGCGAGAAAGAGATCGTGTGCGGACGCCTGCTCGACCAGCCGGCCGCGCTGCATGACGGCGACCCGGTCCGCGACCTGCGAGACCACGGCGAGATCGTGCGAGATAAAGAGCATTGCCAGGTTATGCGTCTGGCGAAGCTGCTTCAGCAATGCAAGGATCTGGGCCTGCACGGTGACGTCGAGCGCGGTCGTCGGCTCATCCGCGATCAGCAGGCGCGGGCGATTGATGATTGCCATCGCGATGAGGAGCCGTTGGCGTTGACCCCCTGAGAACTGGTGCGGATAGTCGTTCAGCCGCCGCTCCGGGTCAGGAAGCGCGACCTCGTGCAGCGCCTCGATCACGCGAGCCCGAACTGCGGCGCGGGAGAGCTCCGGATGGTGAGCCTGCAGGGCTTCGGCGATCTGAGAACCTACCCGCATGACGGGATTCAGCGCCGTCATCGGCTCCTGGAAGATCATGGCGATGTTGCTTCCACGGTAGCGGCACATCGCCTTCTCGGAGAGGCCGAGCAGATCCTCGCCATCGAAGCGAAGGCTGCCTGTGATGGTTGCGCTTGCCGGCAGCAGGCGCAGCAGGGCGAGTGAGGTGGCGGATTTGCCCGAGCCGGACTCCCCGACCAGGCCGAGCGTCTCGCCGGGGGCGATGCTGAACGAGATCCCCTGGACCGCGGGATGCGTCCCGAAGGTGATCGAAAGGTCGGCGACTTCGAGGAGTGGAGAGGCGGTCACGAGGTTGATGGTAGCAAGTTTGGGGCGCGACGCAGTGCATTCGACCGGTAGGCTGTTTCAAGCGTCTAAAGTGTACGAAGCCTATGAAGAGACTGTGGAGTAGCGGGATTCTATTGGCAGGTGCCTTCAGTGCGCTGCCCGCGCCGTCGCCGCTGTTTGCCCAGATGCACAAGGTGGCGAAGCCGGAGACGGTGGTACGCGCCGTCGGGGTCTATGAGTGGACGGGCGATATGGCCAAGCCGACCGCCAGCCGCCTGATTCCCGTGAGCATCTACATAGACCGCAAGCTCGAGGATGCCGGCGTCTACCTCGCGCGGCCCGTGCCGTTCGCGCTCCAGACCGGCAACATCTACGAGCTGGACGAGGCCGGTGTGCCCAGGGGGAACCTCGACCTGGCCTACGCGCGGCACCTGCAGGCGACCAATATCGCCGAGAGCTACGACGACGGCTGGTTTGGGTATGGGAGCTTCAAGGGGCTGGTCGCTCCGAAGAAGCTGCCGACGCGGAAGCTGCAGCCTGCGCGGACCGGCGGAATTGAAGCCGCGTCGACCGTGACCGACCCGGATAAGCCGCATTTTACGAACAAGGCCGGGCAGCCGGTGACGCCGGCCTCGGCTGGTGGCGATGCGGCCAAGCCGGACGCGAAGTCTGCGGACACTTCGACTGCAGATGCCGATCCGGACCGTCCTCATCTGACGCGAAAGAGCGACAGCTCGGGGACTTCGACCGATACCGCAAAGGACTCCTCCACGGGTGCGACTCCGGCGGGCGATCCTGACCGTCCGACGATGAAGCGACGCAGCGGCAACGACACTGCTGATACCTCTTCGACGACCACCACGACCAGCCCAGGCACGACCCCGGCGGATGATCCGGACCGGCCC
>CAZZZQ010000701.1:0-2274 GCA_964658405.1 uncultured Sphingomonas sp. | reverse complement strand
TGCCCTTGCCCCGGCGGGTGGGACCGACGGCGAAGCCCCTTTTTGGCGCTCGCGAAGGTCGCATCCACGAACGCTTCTTCGAGGTTCAGCTTGCCTTGCTCGTAGAGCAGCCGTGCCAGCAGGCGCAAAGCCTCTTTGAGCTTGCCCGTGCGAATCCACTGCTGAAACCGGCGATGGCAGGTCTGGAACGGAGGATACTTCTCGGGCAGCTCGCGCCACTGCGCCCCCGTGCCAAGAACCCACAAAATCCCGTTCAGCACGGCCCGCGTGTCGTGCCACGGCCGCCCACGGTTGTCGTCTCGACGTGACGGACGAAGCACAGGCTCGACCAACAGCCACTGCTGTTCGCTCAACTCCCAACGTCCTGTCATCCGCACACGCGGAGATAATCAGAGCACCTTCAGCATGCAACAGATCACAGCACTTGGGTATTTATGAGACTGGTTCTAGACTTCACGAAGCATGAGCAGGCACTCACTGCTTACCGCAGTTCAACACATGCTGAGCTACGCGAGCGCACTTCGAACGGTGACGCCACGGCCATTCGTCATTGGTGACGTCGCCTTGAGAAGCGTACGAGAGATGCTCCATACGTTCACGCTAATGACCATCTGCTCGGCGACGAAGGCACCTTCTTCATTTCCTACAGGAGAAGCTTTTCTAAGCAGGAGCACTTCGCAGCGTATACCGGTTGTAAGCAGCGCCACATCGTTACATCGAAGGCCACCAGATCAAGCGCAAGCTCGTCGGGGCGGCGCTTATCTCCCATGCTTTCTTTGTCCGTAGTGGGACGAAGAAAACGAGAGCTCCAGGCCGAGCTCTCTAGGCTACTTGCTGAGACGCCTTAGCCATTGCGTAAACCGAGGTTGCTGCAAAGTCGGTGTTTTCGCCGATCACGAGGTTTCGGTTGACCCGAGGGGCGGGTGCAGGCTAAGTCTGATAGACGAAAACGAGTTTCAGCTCGCCACGTTGACGCGCGGGAGCCTCCCTACCAGTGCCGAATCGTGACCGCGTGAAGGTTATTAGCAATGCGAATCTGCTCTGCATTCACTACTCTGCGATACAAATTGAGCGCCTGTTCGTGACTGCGAAAATCCGCTGTCGTCTCTGAGGGATCCGAAGCCGCTACTTCGACGAAGTTGTTGAGTGGCGCATAATGGTATGAGCTGCCATAAGCGTAGAGTAAGCTGTTCGTCACACAGCGCAATGCCCTAAAGATGGGAACGTTGTTGTTGTGTCTGGAAAGAAGGCGTTTCAGCTGGATTTCCGTCGCCCCCGGCAAGCCGTCCATCTTCCTCTTCGCCACCCAGGATGGCACCATCTCCGGCTGGAACCCTGGCGTGAATCCCACCAAAGCGATCATCACCGTCAAGGAGAAAGGCTCTTCGTACTTCGGCCTTACCGTGGCAACGGTCGAGCACCACGGCGTCTCTTCGACCTACCTCTATGTCGCCGACTTCGGCAAGGGCCGCGTCGCGGTCTTTGACACCAACTTCAAGCATGTGAACGAGATCGAACGTCGCCTCGCCTCCATCGAGCTTCCGGAAGGCTTCGCTCCCTTCAACATCCAGAACCTCGGCGGCAACCTTTATGTAGCGATCGCCAAAACGGGGCCGGATGGCAGCGAGTTACACCAGAACGGTCTTGGTGCCGTCGGTGTCGTGACCCCGGAAGGGCGACTCGTCCAGATCTTCGAGAGCGGTTAGTTCTTCAATGCTCCCTGGGGTCTGGCCATCGCACCCAGCGACTTCGGTGCCTATAGCTACGACGTTCTGGTCGGCAACTTCGGCAGCGGCACGGTGCTCGCTTTTGATCCGGTCACGGGCCGGTTCAAGGGTAAGCTCGAAGACAAGACCGGGGCCCCTCTGGTGATTCCTGGTCTTTGGGCGCTCTCCGTAGGAAATGGGACGGAAGCGGGAGGACCGGCAACCTCGGTCTTCTTCTCCGCCGGTCCGAACGACGAGCGGGATGGCCTCTTTGGCAGTCTCAGCGCCCTTGCCAATCCCGCAGGCAATGATCAGTAGCTATAAGTAGCGATCATTAGCGCGACGGCACCGCAATCTAGGTGCCGTCTCTGCACCACGAGCGTCGGTTGAACTGGTCTCTTCGCAAAACCGAATCTGGAAAGAGTTATCAACTGGCCGTCAAGAACTTAGCGCTAGCTTGATCGAACTGGATCTAGTTACGATCTGAAGATGCTCGCAAGTTGATTATGTAGGCGACAAAGAAGATGCCCATTCTCATTGGATCCATCGAGCCAAAGCACGGCGAACC
>CAZZZQ010000700.1:0-2275 GCA_964658405.1 uncultured Sphingomonas sp. | reverse complement strand
AGCAGGCGCTCTTCAAACAAGCGGCCCGCTGCGGCAAAGACCGACTCCCAGTCACGCGGATGACGGACCGAGACCTGCGCGATCGACTGCGGGCTGTCGGCCTCCTCGATCGCGGCGCGGTCCGGTGAGCTCTGCAGCTCAAGCCAGAAAAAGCCGTAGGAGCCGAGTGTGACGTGGTACGGCGCTTTGCTGATCGATGGGAACTCGACATAGCCGAGCATCTCGACCGGCACCATGCCGTCGAACTCGGAGAGGTCGAGCGTTGCCGGCTGCGCGAAGCGTGACAGGTTTGCGATGCACAAGATCGTCTGGTTGGCGTCTTCTCGGACATAGGCCAGTACCTTGCGATTGTCGGGCGCGAGGAAGCGCAGCGTGCCGCGACCGAAGACCTGGAACAGCTTGCGCAGCGAGATCATGTTGCGCATCCAGCTCAGCAGGCTTGAAGGATCGCTCTGCTGGGCTTCAACATTGATCAGCTCATAGCCCCACACCGGGTCCATGATGACCGGCGAGAAGAGCTTGGCGGGCGAAGCGCGGGAGAAGCCGGCATTGCGGTCGCCGGACCACTGCATGGGCGTGCGCACTCCATTGCGGTCGCCGAGGTAAATGTTGTCGCCCATGCCAATCTCGTCGCCGTAGTAGAGGATCGGCGTACCCGGAAACGAAAACAGCAGCGAGTTGAGCAACTCGATGCGGCGGCGATTGTTATCAACTAGCGGCGCAAGCCTGCGGCGTATGCCGATGTTTATGCGCATGCGCGGGTCGGCCGAGTAGGCCAGGTACATGTAGTCGCGCTCTTCATCGGAAACCATCTCGAGCGTCAGCTCGTCGTGGTTGCGCAGGAAGATGCCCCACTGGCAGCTCTCCGGAATATCCGGCGTCTGCGCCATGATGTCGGTGATCGGCAGCCGGTCTTCCTGCCGGAGCGCCATGTAAATGCGCGGCATCAGCGGGAAGTGGAACGCCATGTGGCACTCGTCGCCGTCGCCGAAGTAGGGGCGCACATCCTCCGGCCACTGGTTGGCCTCGGCCAAAATCAGGCGGCCGTCGTAGTCGTCGTCAATCGCCTTGCGGATCGCCTTAATGGCGGCGTGGGTTTCGGGCAGGTTCTCGCAGTTGGTGCCGTCCCGCTCGATCAAGTACGGGATCGCGTCCATGCGCAGGCCGTCGACACCCATGTCGAGCCAGAAGCGCATCACGTTGATGACTTCTTCGAGCACCTTGGGGTTGTCGAAGTTAAGGTCCGGTTGGTGCGAGAAGAAGCGGTGCCAGTAGTACGCTTTGGCGACCGGGTCCCAGGTCCAGTTCGACTTCTCCGTGTCCGTGAAGATGATGCGGGCGTCCTGGTACAGCTGGTCGCTCTCGCTCCACACGTAATAGTCGCGCTCCGGCGAGCCGGGTGCAGCATGGCGCGAAGCCTGGAACCACGGGTGCTGGTCTGAGGTGTGGTTGATCACCAGCTCAACCATCACCTGCATGTTGCGCTCGTGCGCAGCTTCCATCACCTGCTTAAAGTCGTCGACCGTGCCGTAGCTCGGGTTGACCGACAGGTAGTCGGAGATGTCGTAGCCGTCATCGCGCAGCGGCGAGGGAAAAAACGGCAGCAGCCAGATGCAGGTCACGCCAAGGTCCTGCAGGTAGTCGAGCTTTCCCAGCAGTCCGGGAAAGTCGCCGATGCCATCGTTGTTGCTGTCCGCAAAGGCGCGGACGTGCAGCTCATAAATGATGGCGTCTTTGTACCAAAGTGGGTCGGACGCGCTTCCCTGCCGCTTCAAGCTTGCCTCCTGGAACTGTTACCGGTGAGAGAGAAATTCATGCGCGCACCACGAAGATGTGGGCGGGCTGGACTGCCGGGTCAAGCGCCACAAAATTACTGGGCCCTGTCCAGGTATACAGTGCGCCCGACAGAACGTCCTCAACTGTGTAGGTGGACTGGTCGGTCAGACCCAGCTGCGCCGTATCCAGGTAAAGCCAGCCGGCCTGCCGGTTCGACGGGTCAAGATTGACGACCGTAAGGACTACGGACTGCCCGTCCGGCGAGCGCTTGCTGTAGGCCAGCAATTGCGCATTGTCACTCGAGTGGAAGCGCAAGGACTGGTCAAAGGTCTGCAGCGCCGGGTGCTCTCGACGCGCCCTGTTGACGGCCGCGATCAGCCGCGCGATCGGGTTCTCGAGCGAAAGCGGCCAGTGCTTGATTTCGTACTTTTCCGAGTCCAGATACTCCTCGCCGCCGACCCGGAAGGGCGCATCGACGAGATTCTCATACACACCGCCG
>CAZZZQ010000699.1:0-2277 GCA_964658405.1 uncultured Sphingomonas sp. | reverse complement strand
CGCGACTCCGAGTCGGAAGCAGAGACATTGCGGCCCTCTACGTCTGCGCCGGGACATAACTATTCGTTTGCTGGCTCGTACCGTCGACCCTCATTCGCTGGAACAGGAACCAGAGCTGCGTTTGGGCCCCGGAGCGAAAGACAAAAGGACAAGCTATCTAAGGCGGAAAGAGAACGGGTGATAGAAGAGGAGCGAAGTCTGTTACGGGACAATAACCTCATTCCGCCCAAACACCCGCAAGCAGATGACGGCCGACGAAGGAGTCTCTTTCAGGTCCTCTCAATCCCCGGTGGCGACAGAAAAGTCTCCAGAGACGAGGAGATTGCCGCTCCCCTTGACGGCGCTGTCACTTTGCCCGCGGAGGACACGCCTTTACTCGGAGACCCGGATCTACCATATGGTGGCCAGGACGATCCCAAGAACATAAGCAGGAAGTGGGAGGAAGCCGTCGGCGCCGGTCTCATCCAAACAACATGGCAGCGCGAGGCCAAGGTCTTAGCCAGATACTCTGCCCCATTAATGGTCACATTCGTGCTACAATACTCGTTGACCGTGGCATCGATTTTCACAGTCGGGCACATTGGCACCATTGAGTTGGGCGCTGTCTCTCTTGCCTCAATGTCTGCCAATATAACAGGCTATGCCATCTACCAAGGCCTAGCCACATCGCTGGACACACTGTGCGCCCAAGCTTACGGCTCTGGCAGGAAGAAGCTCGTCGGTCTACAGATGCAACGCATGGTCTTCTTCCTATGGTCCATCACGATCCCCATCGCCATCGTATGGCTCACAGCCGACAAGATCCTCGAAGCCATCGTTCCAGAAAAGAAAACAGCTGAGCTGGCTGGCCTTTATCTGAAAGTCGTCCTGGCTGGTGCCCCGGGCTACGCCGCATTTGAAGCTGGGAAACGCTTCGTGCAAGCCCAGGGCCTCTTTTCGGCATCCCTCTACGTCCTCCTCTTCTGCGCACCCTTCAACGCCTTCCTGAACTGGTTTCTCGTCTGGAGGCTTGAGTTCGGCTTCGTAGGCGCCCCCATCGCCGTCGCCATAACCGACAACCTCCTCCCCGTCGGCCTCTTCATCTACGTCCGCTTCTTCTCCAAACACGGCATGCAATGCTGGAATGGGTTCAGCAAAAAAGCCTGGCAAAACTGGGGTCCGATGGCCAAACTCGCCCTACCAGGCGTCGTGATGATCGAAGCAGAAGTCCTCGCCTTCGAGATCCTCACCTTCGCATCCTCCTACTTCGGCACCGAAGTTCTCGCTGCACAATCTGTTCTCGCCACCATCACAAGCCTAACCTTCCAGATCCCCTTTCCCCTCTCCATCGCCGCATCAACCCGCGTCGCAAACCTCATCGGTGCCACCCTCGCCGACGCGGCCCGCACTTCCACGAAAGTCGCCTTCGTCGCCGCCGTCTTCATCGGCATCTTAAACGTTACCCTCCTCAGCGCCCTACGCTCATACATCCCCCGCCTCTTCACGGACGATCAGGGCGTCATCAAAATCGTTGCGGACATTTTGCCCCTGTGCGCCGCGTTTCAGCTCTTCGACGCGCTGGCCGCGAATTGCAATGGCGTACTTCGGGGTCTGGGCAGGCAGGAGTTCGGTGGGTACGTGCAGCTGTTCTGCTACTATGTGGTTGCGATGCCGCTCAGCATGGGCACAGCCTTTGGATTGGGGTGGGGGCTTTGGGGCCTGTGGACTGGTGTTGCTTTAGCGCTGGGTCTGGTTGCGGCGATCGAATTTGTGTATCTGTATAGAACGGATTGGGAAAGGAGTGTTTTGGAGGCGCAAGAGAGGAACGCAGCGAGTTAGTTGGGCGGGTAAATAGAGATTGAAATGATCATGTTCTGTTATCTAGCTTCGTGTGATGAAAATCGAGCAACGAGGTGCTGCACGCTCGTTCTCTCACAACCTTCCTTCCCACCTTCTGTGCGCGATCTATGTGTATGCCCGTTCCAGCTGAGTACCACGAGGTCTATGATCGCTGCAAAAAAAGTGCCTGTTTATCTTGAACATAATCCTTAGCCCATATTTGGCTAACTGTGAGCAGACCGTCAGCTGCGTATGGGTAAGGTGGCTTGGCCTATCGCCGTTTGCCTTATTATGCTCACAGACTACTCAGCGGTGCTGCTCTTTCCTAATGGATTGAGAAGTAATGGCAAACCCCTTAGAAACATTTCTCGTAGCCGTAGATTTGCGACACAACTCGAATTTCAAAGCCTCCACTGGACAGTTAAAGTGGCGTAGGTGCGTTTCCTGGTGCTTATGAAG
>CAZZZQ010000698.1:0-2279 GCA_964658405.1 uncultured Sphingomonas sp. | reverse complement strand
GACGTAGCTCGGATCGACCCGTGTCTGCGCGTTCCACTGCGGTGCGGCAGCCAGCAGCGGAATCGCCTCTCCCGGTTGACCCAGCCGGAAGAGCGTGAGGCCGCGCATCTGGGCCGCCTCAAGATCCTTCGGATCCTGGGCAAGCGCGGCGGCGAAGGCGGCGTCGGCCTCGGGGAAGCGCTCCATTGCGTAGAGTGCATCGCCGCGCAGACGATCGACGCCGGCCTCGCGCGGCGACGCAGCGGCAAGCACATCGAGGCGCTTCAGGGCCTCGGCGGCGTGGCCTCGATCAATCACCTGCTTGAGCTGCGGAAGTCCTTCGCTGGAACTCGGCGCAGGCTCCTGTCCGGGGGCGGAGAGGCAGAGCGACGCAATCACAAGCGACATGGCAACGAAGATGGTCGACCGGTTTCGCACGAGCGTGGAGCAGGCGGGAGGCATGGAAAGGATCATAGGTCTTCGCGCATCGTCTTCCTGACCCGGGCAAGGGCAGCCGGTCGTTTTCCGCAGGATAGGCCGAAGTTATCCAGACCTTACGCGTCTTCGAAAGCGGGTGTCAATGACCGCTTCCAAGCCCTGAAGGCGTTGGACCTCCGAGGATTGACATATCACCTTTTAGCCTTGGACTCGAGAGACCGTAAGTCGACTGCTGGTCTCCTCCAGGACGGATTTCCGGGCAGTACTGCGTTTTACAGCGGCCTGCGGAGACTTCTTAGCGGATTGGCTCGTCAACAGACTTGTAACCAGGACTGTCTTGGCGGGAATGAGTTGTATACGTCTGACAGGGTTTGTCTATACATTGGAGCGGCTGATGAATCGTGGGCTGGAGGGTTCTGTGATCCCTGATCAAGTGCGTACGGCGGGCCTGAAGGTGGCCCAGCGCGCGGCGAAGTCCTCGCTTTCAACAAAGCCCGTGCTCAGTACGAAGCCCGGCTCAGCCCTCGAGGTTCCAAAGTACCGCCAGGTCTACGAGGATCTTCTGTCATCGATCAACACCGGCACGTTTCGTCCCGGGGATAAACTGCCGAGCGAGGCCGAACTCGGCAAGCAGTACGACACCTCGCGGATTACGGTCGCCAAAGCGGTCAATGAGCTCCAGCTTCGTGGCCTCGTCTCACGGCGGGCCGGCTCCGGGACGCACGTGCTGGCACCGGCCAGAGCAAGCGGCCACCTCTTCGGGCTGTTGATTCCTGACCTCGGGAAGACGGAGATCTTCGAGCCGATCTGCCATGGCATGATGCAGTCGCCGCTGTCGAAGGCGCACTCCCTGCTTTGGGGCCACGCGATGGGCGACATGGTCCTGCAGGAGCGGGAGGCCGAGGAGCTCTGCCAGCAATATATAGAGCAGAAGGTCTCCGGGATCTTCTTCGCGCCGCTTGAGTTCACCCCGACCAAGGATGCGGTCAACCTCCGCATTATCAACGCGCTCGATCGGGCGGGCGTCACCGTAGTCCTGCTGGACCGCTGCTTTGCACCCTATCCGACGCGGTCGAAGTACGACCTGGTAGGGATCGACAACCGGCGCGCGGGGTACATGATTACCCAGCATCTACTGCGGCTCGGCCTGCGACGCATCGCGTTTGTGGCGAAGCCGCTCTCAGCGTCGACCGTCACCGCACGCATCGCCGGCTATCGCGAGGCACTGGCGGCCTACGGGATCGATGTCCGGGAGGATCTGGTCCGGCGCGGCGACCCCGATGACCCGACCTTTATCGAGCAGGTGCTCTGGCAGTGCCGGCCTGAGGCAATCGTCTGCGCGAATGACGCGACGGCCGCGCGTGTGATGACGCACCTGGGCGCCAAGGGGATGCGTGTGCCGGAGGAGATGCGTGTGGTCGGGATCGACGACACCAAGTACGCCGCCATGCTGCCCACACCGCTGACGACGCAGCACCAGAACTGTGCGGATATTGGCGCAGCGGCGCTGAATGCGATGCTCGACCGGCTGGAAGATCCGCAGCTGCCGACGCGGGATATTCTGCTGCAGACCCATACGGTGGTGCGGAAATCGTGTGGAGCACATCTGCATCTGGCGAAGACGCTCGCCTAGAGAAACAGCTATTAGCTTCTAGCTGCTAGCTCTTAGCTGATCCTGCTGGAGCTTGGTTTCGCGGTGAGCGGACCGCAGGCTCTTCGACCTGGCTCAGGATGACAGCGGTATGGGTGGGTCTTAGCTAAAAGCTAACGGCTAAAGGCTGGAAGCTAGCTCTTCGTCTTCGGCGCCTTCTTCTTGGCGTGAAGATACTCGACCAGGTCCTTGATCTCCTCCGGCTGCAGGG
>CAZZZQ010000697.1:0-2284 GCA_964658405.1 uncultured Sphingomonas sp. | reverse complement strand
TGCATCGGCTGCCGCGTGGCTGACCGAGGCGCTCAGCGGGCCGGGATCGGTGAAGTAGAGCGGCTGATCCTGATACCAGATCACCTGCTGACCGCTGACGGTGTAGTAAGGCGGCCCCGTAATCCACCGGGGACTCGACGCATCGGCCACGGCTCCTCCGAGCGCGATGAGGAGGAGCATCGGCCGCCAGAGAGCTCGCCTAGCGGGCATCAGCTGTCTGCGCCTCCCACGCTGCGAGCAACGCCAGGACGCCCTGCAGCGACATCCCCGTGGTGATGCCGCGCAGGCTCGCCTCGGTCACGGCTCCGGCGTTGACGTGGAAGGAATGCGATTCAGCCGGCGATGAAGGGAGGCTTACCCGGGCCGCAACCGCCCCAGCCTGGACGTTTGAAGGAGATCGAAGCAGTCTTGCCTCGATCCAGCGCAGGTCGACAACCTGGCCGCCCGCAGTTGTAAAGAGATCCGCGGCCCCGGGCGCTGAACCGCCGCCTGTAATCGGGATGGCCCCATCCTGATGGCCGACGGGGGTGCTCAACCCGGAGGCCCCGGGCGCGTGCAGCAGCATGAGGAGCCGGTCGCCGACGTGATATCGCTCGACCCCGCCGACCCACAGCCCGGCCCACTCGCGCAGCACATAGCTCCCCGGCGCACAGCCTCGGATCGCCTGGTCGACCCGGAAGGTAATCTCGACTGCGCCGGAGGTGGTGGTCGATGCCGCATGGATCCCGACGACCTGGCCCGCGAAGATCACCCCCGCCTGCGCCGCCATCAGGCGAAGCTCGGCCTCAAGCGTCGACTGGGGCCCCGCCGCTGCGGTATTCGTCAGCTGCGCGGCAGCTACACCGGCGCTCACGCAGGCCAGAAGTGTGACCTTGACAATGCTTTTCACGAGATCCGTCATGACCGTCTGCCGCCTCCTGTCGGTTTATCGGCAGGTGCGCGAGAAACATGAGCGGCGATCTCAAAGTAAGACGGTACGGCTAGATTTCGGGGTAGAAGTCGAAGAACGCATCGATGCTCAGCCGGAGCTGCGCCTCGATCTGCTCGCGCGATCCTTCGAGCACATGCATCGTCACATGCGCCTCGTTGCCGTTCTTCAGGGTTACGGGAGCCTCGCCCACGCCGGTGATCTCGTCGGCGGGAAGCAGCCGCATGCCATAAACCAGGGTCAGATTTGCCATAGAGTCCATTCTTTCACTAAACCGGGCCGTTCCAGCGGCTCGAACCCGCCCGGTTTGAATCGTTTCCAGTTGCCGCGCATTTACACTAGTGGAGCCAATATGTCTGAAAACACCACTCGCGATACCGTTATCCTCGGCTCCGGCTGCTCCGGACTCACCGCTGCCATCTATGCAGGACGCTCCAACCTGAAGCCGCTTGTCCTCGAAGGTCACGAGCCCGGTGGTCAGCTCTCCATCACCACGCTGGTTGAGAACTTTCCCGGCTGGCCCGAGGGGATCCAGGGACCCGAACTGATCGAGAACATGAAGAAGCAGGCCACGCGCTTCGGTGCCGAGCTGCGCATGGCCCATCTCGCCTCGATCGACCTGACCAAGCGTCCCTTTGAGCTGAATCTCGGCGGCGAGACGATCCACACGCGGACCCTGATCATCGCCTCAGGAGCAAGCGCACGCTGGCTGAACCTGCCCTCCGAGCAGGCCCTGATCGGCTACGGCGTCAGCTCCTGCGCCACCTGCGACGGCTTCTTCGCCTCCGGCAAGGAGATCGCCGTCATCGGCGGCGGAGACAGCGCAATGGAAGAGGCCCTCTTTCTGACTCGCTTCGCCTCGAAGGTGACGATCATCAACCGCACCGAGAAGTTCCGCGCCTCGCAGATCATGCTCGAGCGGGCGATGGCCCATCCGCAGATTCACTTCGTTGCAAACACCACGGTCGAAGAGGTGCTGGGCGTTGAGGAGAAGGACGTCAAGGGGCTGCGTTTGAAGAACCGCGAGTCGGGCGAGGAGTACGTCCTCCCGATCAGCTTCATGTTCCTCGGCATTGGCCACATTCCCAATGCGCAGGCGTTCAAGGGCCTGGTCGACCTCGATGAGGACGGCTACATCCTCACCCAGCAGGATGTGCACTGCACCCTGAACGGTGAGATTATCCCCGGCCTGTATGCCTGCGGCGATATCCAGGACCGCCGATATCGTCAAGCGATCACGGCCGCTGGATCAGGATGCATGGCTGCGCTTGAGGTTGAAAAGTACCTCGAAGAGCACGGCCGCTAAAACCTGCCGCACCTGCCCTCCCCCCTAGGGAAGGCAGGTGCCAGGCGATC
>CAZZZQ010000696.1:0-2286 GCA_964658405.1 uncultured Sphingomonas sp. | reverse complement strand
CGTCGACCAGCTGAACCGCCACGCCGGCTGCCTTGCTCGTCAGCGCGAGCGCCTCTGCCGAATGCCAGCTGAAGCCGTTGATCAGGGTCACCCCTTCCTGCGAGATGGTTGCCTGCAGACCAAGCAGCCCGGGGTGCGTGCGCGCCGTGATCATCCGGTCGCCCGTCTGCGAGACCACCACGATGTTCCGGTCGCCCACCATCCCGCTCCGGTGCAGCGTCGCCTCGGTGAGTCGTTCGCCGCGCATGCTCTTGACCGGATACCGCCACAGCTCCTGGATAAACATCGCAACACCTCGGCCTCTCCGCCTTAGGCAAGCACCGCGTACGACACCCTGGGAAAATCAATCTCCACGCCGGCCGCGATATTGAAGTAGTTCGTAAAGACGTTCAGCGCAACATGGGCAATCATCTCAGCAATCTCGCCCTCTGAATATCCTGCATCGGTCACAGCGGCAAGGTCTGACTCGCTGACCTGCCCCTTCGCCTCCAGGACGCGCTTCGCAAAGGTGAGCGCGGCGGTCGTCTTCGGGGTGCTGCCCGCGCCTCCCCGGCTGGCGACGATCTCCTGGTGATTCAGGCCCACCATCGTGCCGATCGCCGTGTGTGCCGAAAGGCAGTAGTCGCAGTGGTTCTCCTGCGCCGTCAGTAGGGCAAGCTGCTCACGGGTCCTGGCGTCCAGCAGACCACCGGCAAGCGCACCGCTGAATCCGAGGTACGACTCCAGCACCGCTGGCGACGCGGCCATGACCCTGGTCATATTCGGCACCATGCCCATCCTGCTCTTCACGGCATCCAGCAGCTCTTTCGTTCTTCCAGTGGCGGTTGAGGGATCGATAGCGTGTACATGCGTCATAAGTCTCTCCTTGAATTCAATCGGCGCTCGGGCCGCATCTCATGTGGTTCTCCTATATGACTACCGATCGTTCGGTAGGGATTCAGAAAGATGCTCCGCGCCGTTAAATCTTTACCAAACGCTCGGCATCTATATTAAGAGAGAGGGTTTCGATGGCACACCGCATCATCAGCGACGAGGACTTTCTCGCAGCAGCACTGGATCTGTTCCGCACCTACGGGTTCGAAGGCGTAAGCCTGAAACGGCTGGCCGACGCAACCGGCCTTGAGAAGGCCAGCCTCTACTACCGTTATCCCGGTGGAAAGGATGAGATCGCCATGGCGATCGCCAGCGATGTCTCTAGCTGGTTTCAGGCGAATATCGTTGAACCGCTCCTCGGCGGCGGCTCGCCTCGCAAACGCGTCGCCTTCATCGCGGACCGCCTCAGGGAGTTCTATTCAGGCGGCTCGAAGGCGTGCGTGACCGACGTGCTCTCAATTCCCGGCGGCTCCGAGCAGCTGCAGCTCGCGCTTCGAGGAGCCATGCAGGCCTGGATCACTGCCTTCTCACAGATCGCGAAGGAGAGCGGCCTGGGAACGGCCGCTGCACGCCTGCGGGCTGAAGAGGCCATCATCCGGATCCAGGGCTCGCTGATCCTGGCCCGGGTCCTCGGAGACACGGCGGCCTTCGAGCGCGCCCTCAAGGCTCTGCCCGATCTACTTACAACCCCCTAGCGAGCCCCCGCTGGAAGTTGGATCATCATCCGACTCGATGACGACAAGCAGCCAGTGACTCTCGCTCCCTTGACAGCGTGGTGAACCGCTAGCGTCCCGGCAGTTCAAAGTCCAGAATGGCCGTCGTGGCCACCTCGGCCGGCTTGCCACCCTGCATGTACGGC
Organism: uncultured Sphingomonas sp.; assembly: GCA_964658405.1. Taxonomy (GTDB): domain Bacteria; phylum Acidobacteriota; class Terriglobia; order Terriglobales; family Acidobacteriaceae; genus Edaphobacter. The sequence continues at coordinate 554 of CAZZZQ010000696.1, read as the reverse complement.
CGGAAACGCCAGTGCTGCACGGCCTCAAGCGATGCATCGCGCAGCAGCTCTGGTCCACTCACCACGCGTGCGTCGATCACGTTGCCGTCACGATCGACGATCGCCTGAACCCGGACCTCGCCCTGCACCTGTGCCTGCGACGCCGCGGCAGGATATGCCGGGGCCGGACTCGAGATCAGGTTCGACGCCATCATCCCAAGCGAGGCCGGATGAACGGTCCCCGGTGCCGACGCGTTGAGACCATTTCCGCGCGGCTGCCGCAGCGATGGCGGGTCGATCATGATGGTCTTCGGCAAACGGTGACGAACAAATGGTGCGCTGGCAGTCGCAGTGTTCACGGGAGGCGCGCTCTTCGCCGCACTTGCAGGCGCGTTCAACGGCCTGGTGATCGGAGCGCTTCCGGCAGGAGCATCCGAAGTTACAGGCGCGTTCAAAGTTGCAGGCGGAACACTTCGGCCCGCATCGAGCGGTCGCAGAGCGCCGGCAGGCGTGGCGTCTTCCGTCCCTGAATACCTCGCGAACGGAGCGTGAGACCCACGCAAGGGTCGTGCAGC
>CAZZZQ010000695.1:0-2286 GCA_964658405.1 uncultured Sphingomonas sp. | reverse complement strand
AGGAACTGCTGCAAGAGGTGATCTTTTTACGCAGACACCGCACCTTTTTGCCCATAGGGCTGTACTCGAAGGTGCCGGTGTTCTCTCTTGCAATCAGGGTTGGCGCGCGCTACTCTCCCGCTGCATGCAGACCTTTCCTTCCGCTTCTGTGCCCCTGCTGCTTTGCGTGTGTTCCCTGCTGATGGGGGTAGGGCCGATCAGAGCCCTCGCGGCCGCAGCCCCGAAGGTTCACACCGTCTCGCTCGGAGGGTTTCGGCGCGTCCCCTACACTCCGCCGGACACGACGCAGCAGGACAAGACGGAGGAGACGACCACGCTGAAGATCCGACCGCTCTTCGTGGACGATCGCCAGAAGGAGTGGACTCTCGGCGAGACGCACGACGTCACCGACCGCAGCTTTACCGTCCGGCGCGCTCTGCGGCTCAACGACGCACTGCCGGCGGATGGTGCGGCACACTGGATCTGGCAGCCCGGGCCGTGGCTGCTGGTGGACCGTGTCACCGGCAGGATCGCCGCCCTGCACCTCCCCGACTTCGACGCCGGCGTCTCGGATGCGGTCTGGTTTCGCGACTACGCGGCCTACTGCGGCGTGTCGGCGACCGCGAAAGGCGGTCTGCTCGCCGTGGTCGCCCAGCTTGGCGCTCGGCACGCTGTCGTCCAGAAGCCGATTGGCCCGTGGCCGCAGGCGAACCACTTTATCCCGGTCTGCCAGCCGGCGCGATGGCAGCGGCTTCCGGTCCGGGTGACGCTGCAGCCCACAGGGGGCGATGCGGCGACCTACGACGTGGTCGGTACGGTCGCACTCGTGGAGGATGGCGATGGCGACGACAGCCCCTAGGGGAACGGAACTATCCGTTGTCCGGCCGCGTAATGAGCTTTGCATTGGAAAGCAGCCTATGAGACTCATCATCGCCTTCATCTTTCCCTGGTTGACCTTCTTCACCATCGGACGCCCCTTTGCCGGTCTACTCTGCCTGGTCCTGCAGGTGACCCTGATCGGCTGGTTCCCTGCGACGCTCTGGGCGGTCTTCGCGCTCAGCCAGTACAAGACCGATCAGAAGATCTATCGCGCCCTGCGCCACTGCCGCTAGACCGCTTGAAACGGCTATCATCGAGCGATGCAGACGTTTGACGAGTTCCTTCATGAGGCCGAGATCGCGCACGGCCATCTCTGCGCCGGCCAGATCCTCGGCGTGCGCATGGCAATGCTTGGCTGCCAGCGGCTCGGGATCGCGGAGCCGAAGGGGAAGGACCGCAAGCGCCTCGTCAGCTTTATTGAGATCGACCGCTGCGCAACGGATGCGATCGCCGTCGTCACCGGCTGCCGACTGGGCAAGCGCGCCCTGAAGTTCCGGGACTGGGGAAAGATGGCGGCAACCTTCCTCGACCTCCAGACGGACCGGGCGATCCGGATCGCTGCCCTTGAGTCCTCCAAGCAGCGCGCCCGCGAGCTCTATCCGCATATTGAAGCGAAGAACGAACAGCAGATGCTCGCCTATCGCGAGATGCCGGATGGTGAATTATTCAGCGAGCAGTGGGTCCGCGTTCCGCTGCATGCGCGGGAGATGCCGGGCTATAAGTCTGCCCGTATCACCTGCGAGGTCTGTGGCGAGGGGATCAACTACGACCGCGAGGTCACGCGCGACGGCCAGGTTTTCTGCCGGGGCTGCGCGTCGCCAGAGAATCGCTACTACGAACCGCTCTGAGTCTGGAACGGATCACCGACTGATCGTCCTTACTGCGGAGCTTCCCATGGTGATCTCCTTCCACTGTGAAAATGGGATGCGCACGGGGTAGATCAGCTTTACCGAAACGCGCACCGTGCCTCCGACGGCAACGCCTGGGGACCAGAGGGTCGTGACCCTGACTCCGCCTATCGGATCGGCCCAGAGATACGGGGCGACGATCGCCTGGACGGTCGCGGCGGAGGCGGGAGCGAGGCTGGTTGCACTATGCAGGCTGGCATACCGAACACCCGCACGACAGGCGTATGAGGCATTGCAGTAGCCGCAGAGTGCGATCACCGACGCGAAGAAGCCGAAGAGTGTCAGAAGAAAGACCGGGAGCACCAGCGCAAGCTCCACGAGCGTTGAGCCGCTCTCGTTCTCTCGCCACTCATCGAGGGTGAGCGTGGTCAAGGGGTCCATGGAATCCTCACCATAGCAAAGCCGTGCAGCGTTCGGGGAGCAGAGATGCCGGGGAGGCTAAACAGCGCCGGGATCGTGGCGCCTGTGCTCACACGGAGGTAGGAGAGAGGCGTGGTGGATCCTGAACACAGGGTCGAAG
>CAZZZQ010000694.1:0-2288 GCA_964658405.1 uncultured Sphingomonas sp. | reverse complement strand
GATGGTGAGGACGCAGAACGGGTTTGAGCTGGCCGAGCTGGACCTGCAGCAGCGTGGGCCGGGGGAGTTCTTCGGAACACGCCAGGCGGGGCTGCCGGAGTTTCGCGTGGCGAACCTGCTGCGGGATCGAGCGCTGCTGGAGCTGGCGAAGGTCGAGGCGGCACGGTTTGCGCTAGAGCCGGACCCGGCCATCTCCCGCGAAGAGACGGATGCGGTGTGGGCCCGGTTGAAGCAGCAGTGGCAGCGGCGGTACGGGCTGGTCGAGGCCTAGGAGGCCATCGCCTGCTGTTGGGCGTACTCGTAGGCCGGGACGGACTGCGGGGCGAAGGCCTTCTTGGGGCCGCGCTTGCGGGCTACGAGGACGCGGATGCGTTCGAGCATCTCGACGGGTGAGCAGGCGCCCTTGGGCAGGAAGACATCGGCGCAGATGGCGCGGTCGGCGGAGTTGACGGTGCCGGAGACGATCATCGCGGGCAGGGAGGGGTGGAGCTGCTTGGCGCGGCGGACCAGCTCGTTGCCGTCCATCTGGGGCATGATGAGATCGCAGAGCAGAAGATCGATGGACCCGGGCGCGGCCTGCTGCAGCTTCTCGAGGGCCTCCTGCGAGGAGAGGACGGGAAGGACGCGGTAGCCGCGCGTCTCCAGCAGGAAGGTACGGACGGAGAGTACCTGTTCGTTGTCGTCGACGCAGAGGATGATCTTCTTGGGGCGCATGCTGGTCTCGCTTCTGCCGGAGACGCCGTAGCGGCGGGTCGCGGCGGATAAGCCTTCGGGGAGCGGCTGCTGTTTGGCAGGCGATCCCTTCCGGGAGGTTCATGGTTCCCGCGATTCGGCCGGGGGGTTCCGGCGCGTGAGGGGGCGGCTGCGCCCGAGGGAGTGAAGACGCAGAGAGCGAGGCTCTCCTGTCTGCTCCGGTGGGAGGCAGTGCCCCCGACTCCGCGCTGGAAGAGTTCCAGCACCGAATCGCGGGTGCGAGAGAGGCCGTGTATCGGCGCAGGTTGCCAGCGTTCCCTATCAGACGCAAGGGGTCCGTCTGCTGTGGAGCAGGCAGATCGAACAACCCGCAAGGGGGCTCGATCTGCCTGAATCCACAGGCAGCGAAGAAGCGCTGGAGGGGGCGCAACTGCGCAGGCAGCTGGGCTTCTCTCAACTCAAGTTGTCGTAAATCAGGCGAAAGCAATCGTGATCAAGGGCGTGAATTGGGTTCACATTCCTCGTCAACGCTTCCCAACAGTACGGTCGCCTAAGCGGCTTGGCAACTACGAATATTAGGCGAAACTAAGGATCATTAGGGGTTGCTCATCCACCGATCCGGCGTAACCACTGTGCCTGTTGGCGATTTCTGCGAAGTGGTTGTTGAAAACGCGTGAATCACGGAATGAAAAGGCGTCCATTTGCAACGGGAATGGTGCGTCCCCCGACGAACACTCCCGAAACGGAACTGGCGCTGCGCGTTGCTTGAACGTGGATGCGGCTGGGGCGCAGCATCTCAATTCCCTGCTCGAGGATGATCTCCTGTCCGCTCTCTGCGAGGCCATGCTGCACGAGGTAGGCGATGGCACAGCCAGAGGCTGAACCGGTCGCTAGATCTTCGCCGTTGTAGAACTGCATGCGGGCGTGCCAGTCCGCGCCAGTGCTGGCCGGAGCGCGGGTGATGCAGTGGAAGAACTTTGCGTCGGTGCCGTCGAGATAGGCCTGTGCGGCGGCGTAGGGAATTTGTAACCGCTTCGCGACGTCCATCGAACGCAGGGGCACGATGCAGAAGGCCATGCCGGTCGAGACGGTCTGGATGGGGAGCGCGGGGTCGAGATCGTCGACGTGCAGGCCGAGTGCGGCGGCGATGGCGGCGGGGTCGTGGAGGGTGCCGAAGACGGGATCTTTCTGGCTCATGGTCCCAAAGACACCAGGCTTCTGTGCATCGGCAGGACTGAAGCGAACCGGGATGGTGCCGACGCGCAGGTCGAGGCGAATGACCTCGGAGCCGCGAAGGATTGGATGATTCCAATAAAGCCAGCTGGCGGTGCCGAGGGTTGGGTGGCCGGCGAAGAGGAGCTCCTCCTGCGTGGTGAAGATGCGGACCTTGACGCCGTGCTCGGCCTCGACCTGCGGCTCGCGCGGAAGGATGAAGGTGGTCTCTGAGAGGTTGGTCTCGCGGGCGAGCGCCTGCATCTCCTCGGTCGAGAGCGTGGTGGCGTCGGTGAAGATGGCGAGCTGGTTTCCTTCGAGCGCGCGCTCGGCGAAGACATCGACGAGGGCGTAGTCGAGGCTGCGAAGGGCCTGAGAGGCGG
>CAZZZQ010000693.1:0-2297 GCA_964658405.1 uncultured Sphingomonas sp. | reverse complement strand
GGCCGCGACGGAGCTTAAGCCCAACTGGCTCCTCATCAAGGAGCACGACGAGTTCGAGCACCCTGCCACCGACACGCCCATCACCGACGAAGCTCCGAACAGCGTCGTAACTGGCCGCGGCCTCGAAGAGATCGCGAAAAACGAAGACCACGTCTGGAATTCAAAAGAGACCGCCAACGGCAATGCCTGGTTTCGCAAGGGCGCCTCTGCCGAATCAGAGAAACCGGAACCTGCGAAGTTCCCGGCAAAGAAGGCCGCGAAGAAGAGCTCTAAAAAAAAAGCCTTAGCGGGTCTTGAAGCTGCACCGGAAGAGAAGCTCCCCGGCTTCATTCCACCCCAGCTCGCCACGCTCGAGACGAAGCCGCCGACCGGCGCCGGCTGGCTGCATGAGCTGAAGCTCGACGGCTACCGGATGCAGGCGCGCAAGGACGGCGACAGCGTTCAACTCCTGACCCGCAGCGGCCTCGACTGGACGCACCGCATGAAAGGCATCGCCGCCGAGATCGCCGCACTCCCCATCGATAGCGCGATCTTCGACGGTGAGGTCGTCGTCCTCGCCGAAAACGGGACGACCAGCTTTGCCGATCTCCAGGCCGCCTTCCAGGAGGGCGTCAAAAAGCCGCTGACCTACTTCATCTTCGACCTCCTGCACCTCAACGAGCACAACCTCCGCGACCTGCCGCTGATCGAGCGAAAGAAGCTCCTCGCCGGCGTCCTCGAAGACGGCAGCGAGTCGCTCCATCTCTCCGAGCACCTCGACACCAGCGGCGAGACCATGTTCCACAAGGCCTGCGAGCTGCACGCCGAGGGCATCATCTCCAAACGTGCCTCCAGCCCCTACACCGCCGGCCGTTCCAATGACTGGCTGAAGCTGAAGTGCATCCACGAGCAGGAGTTCGTGATCGGCGGCTTCACCCTCCCGAGCAACGGCATCCACGGCGTCGGCGCTCTCCTGCTCGGCTACTACAACGGGGAAAAAGGCTCAGCCCGCAAGCTGATCTACGCCGGTCGCACCGGCACCGGCTTCACCCAGAAGACGCACCGCATCATGCGCGACAAGCTCGACGCACTCCGCCAGCAGGCTGGCCCCTTCGACACCCCCCCCGCCGAAGCTCGCCGTGGCGCGATCTGGGTCAAGCCCGAGCTCGTCGCACAGGTCAACTTCGCCACATGGACCGCCGAAAACCTGCTCCGTCAGGCGTCTTTCAAAGGCCTTCGCGAGGACAAACCCGCCGCCGAGGTGCTCCGCGAGGACACCGCCACCGCGCCGCGGCCACGCGGCAGCAAGGCTGCGCCTCAAGCGAAGGAGGCTGCACCAAAACGTACGGCGAAGCCAGCAGCTCCGACGGAGCACGCCCCTGTCCGCCTCACGCATCCCGAGAAGATCCTCGACGAACCATCGCGCCTGACCAAGCAGCAGCTCGCCGACTACTACTGGGCCGTCGCCGCGCAGATGCTCCCGCACATCGCCGGCCGACCACTCTCGCTGGTCCGGTGCCCCGAGGGGAGCGAAAGACCCTGCTTCTACCAGAAGCACAAGAACCACATGCTGCCGCCCGGGATCGAATCCATCGACGTCCCCGACAAGAAGACCGGCAAGCTCGACCCCTACATCACCCTCTCGACCCCCGAGGCCCTCGCCGGGCTGGCACAGATGGGCGTCCTTGAGGTGCATCCATGGGGATCGCACAACGGCGACCTGGAGCATCCCGACCGCTTGATCATCGACCTCGATCCCGACGCTGCGATCTCATGGGAGACGCTCGCCGACAGTGCCGCCGAGGTCCGCAAGGCTCTCAAGCAGATCGGCCTCGAAAGCTTTCTGAAGCTTACCGGAGGCAAGGGCCTCCACGTCGTCATCCCGGTCGAACCGGAGTATGACTGGACCGTCATTAAGCAGTTTGCGCACGCCTTCGTCCTGCAACTCGAACGGCAGAACCCAACGCGCTACCTGACAAAGATGACAAAGGCAGCCCGCAAGGACCGCATCTACCTCGACTACCTGCGAAACGAGCGCGGCGCGACGGCCGTAGCTGCCTTCTCGCCACGCGCCCGGGCCGGGGCTGCGGTGTCGCTTCCCCTAAGCTGGAGCGATCTCAAGCTATCGGAGCTTCCGGTCTTCCGTGCAGCCGAATTCGAGCAGTGGAAGCAGCGCCTCACCAGGAACCCCTGGAAGGCCCTGCCCGCCACCCACCAAAGCATCTCAAAAGAGATACTGGCAACCTACAAAATCACCCCATAAAGCAAGAAACGCGAAGCGTCCAAAACCCGACGAAGTAAACCCCCCTCGGCGTAAG
>CAZZZQ010000692.1:0-2298 GCA_964658405.1 uncultured Sphingomonas sp. | reverse complement strand
CGACTCCATCCCCCATACGCCCGATCCTGAGACCGCGCACCAACCGGACCAGGCTGCACACGAGAGCTCCCTTCATGGCTGACCTGGATATTGTTGACCGCGCCCGCGCCGCCGTAACCGACCGCGCCGAGCTCCCCGGTATGAGCCTGATGGAGCACCTCGGCGAGCTCCGCAAGCGCCTGCTCCACTCCGTCGCCTACCTGGTGATCGGCTTTGCCGTGGCGTACGCCTTCCACGTCCGGCTCTACGCCATCATCCAGAAGCCGCTCGACGACCTGCACATTCCGCTGAACTTCACCCACCCGACCGACGGCCTGAACCTCTACCTGAAGACGGCCCTCTACGGCGGTGCGATCCTCGCCGGCCCCTTCATCCTCTACCAGCTCTGGCTCTTCATCGCGCCCGGCATGTACGCCAATGAGAAGCGCTACGTCGTCCCCTTCATGGCGGCAACCATCCTGCTCTTCTTCACCGGCGCCTACTTCGGCTACCACTGGGTGCTGCCCGGCGCCATCAAGGTGCTCGTCCTCGACTTCGGGAAAAACTTCCATCCCATCCTGACGATTGAGGACTACACCAGCTTCTTCCTTGCCGTGATCCTGGGCCTCGGCGTGACCTTTGAACTCCCGGTCGTCATCTTCTTTCTTGCCTTATTCGGCATCGTCGACGCCAAGTTCCTCATCAAGCACGTCCGCTACGCCATCCTCGCGATCTTCCTGATCGCCGCCGTCATCTGCCCGACGCCGGATCCGATCGGCATGTGCCTCTTCGCCAGCCCCATGCTCGTTCTCTACTTCATCGGCGTCGGCGTTGCGTACCTCGTCCACCCGACCCGCAACAAGCCGAAGGAGTCCAAGCCCGCATGACGAACTCCCGAGCCGCCACAATCCTGAAGGCAGTGAAGACACCCTGCATTCTGCTCCTGCTTGCACTGAGCGCTGCAGGCGCAGCCCCCGCCCAGGTACCCGCGCACTTCAACGGCCAGGCCGCCTACAGCCTCACCGAGCAGATGCTGCAGGTCGCGCCCAAGCGCTTCAACGGCTCGCCCGGACACCAGAAGGCCGAAGAGTTCATCAAGCAGCACTTCTCCGCTGAAGCCGCCAGGGGGAACCTCGAGACCGACAGCTTTACCTCGAACACCCCCGCCGGGCAGCAGTCGATGCGCAACTACATCGTCAAGTATCCCGGCAAAAAGGACGGCGTCATCGTCCTCGCAACACACTACGAGACCAACTACAACCTCCGCGACATCAGCTTCTTCGGAGCCAACGACGGTGCCGCCACAACCGCCATGCTCATCGAGATCGGCAGCATCCTCCGCACCCACCCGCCCGACGGCTACTCCATCTGGCTCGTCTTCGATGATGGCGAAGAATCAGTAAGCGGCAACTGGTCCGGAACGGACTCGCTCTACGGCACCCGCCACCTCGCAGCCAAGTGGGCCAACGACGGCACGCTCGGCAAAATCAAGGCCTTCCTCCTCGCCGACATGTGCGCCGACAAGGACCTCAACATCGACTTCGACGAGATGTCGACCACCTGGCTGCAGGAGATGCTCAAGGTCGCCGCGAAGAACACCGGCCACTCCGCCAGCATCTACAAGAACGACGTCCCCGGCCTCGCCGACGACCACATCCCCTTCAAGCAGCGCGGCGTTCCCGTCCTCGACCTGATCGACATCGACTACGGCCCGAAGACCGCGACCGCTCCCGACGGCTATCACCACACCGCAAACGACACCCTCGACAAGATCAGCGCCCGCTCCATGCAGGTCTCCGGCGATCTCTTCCTCGAGATGATTCGCCTCATCAACCAGCGCTAACCCCTGTCGATGGAATACGCGGTAGCATCGTTACAGATGACCGCAACCCCTCTCAGTCACTGGATCGGCTTTCACATCGGTCTCGTAGTCCTGCTCGCGATCGAGTACTTCTACGCGCGGCACTCGCGCCATTCGCGCAACACGAAGTCGACCATCGAGACGATCATCTGGGTCGCCGCCGCGCTGGGCTTCTCCGTCTTCATCCTCAAAGCGATCGCATCCCCATCGGCGGTCGAGTACCTCGCCGGCTACGCCATTGAAGAGGCGCTGTCGATCGACAACCTCTTCGTCTTCCTCCTGCTCTTCAAGCTCTTCCGGATCGGCCCGGACCGCCAGCCCAAGGTCCTCTTCTGGGGCGTGGCCGGCGCGATCGTGATGCGCGGAGCCTTCATCGCCGCGGGCCTCGGCCTGCTCGCACGCTTCCACTGGATCAGCTACGTCTTCGCCGCAATCCTGCTCTTCGCCGCGATCCGGCT
>CAZZZQ010000691.1:0-2302 GCA_964658405.1 uncultured Sphingomonas sp. | reverse complement strand
CGCGCGAAGAGACGACGTCAAAGGCGCTTCGACTGGGAGCCGCTGCGGCACTGATGATCGTTTTGGGCTATCCAGGCGAGATCGCGACAGACATTCCGACCCGAGTCCTCTGGGGTACACTGTCATCCATTCCGTTCGTCTACATCGTCTGGGAACTGTTTCGCGGGTTGGGTGACTCCATCCGCAAGCAGCCGGCGGACGCGCAGCCTCTGGTGCGTGCGGCGCGGCTTTTGACCTTCGCGTCCTGGGGCTTCTATCCCATCGTCTACATGGTGCCCTATGCCGGGCTGACGGGAGGGACGGTCACCACGACAATCCAGGTCGGCTACACGATCGCCGACATCGTGGCGAAGGCCGGTCTCGGCATCCTCATCTATCTCATCTCCGTGCGGAAGTCTGAAGCCGAAGCGACCGACGTGCGAGTTCATGCAGCCTGACCTGTCGCGCGGGTCTTCTCATCCGGAGGACCGCTCGCATCGCCGCTTCCCAGAAGGGGGCGGCGATGCCGTGCATCCGGCGTTCTGGATCGCCGCCGTCGTGTTGGCCGGTGCGGCGGCAATGCGCGTACCGATGGCAGGACCGGAGGCGGTCTTGGTGGCGACCATCGTGTTCATCGGCGGCGGGCTCCCCCATGGGGCCTATGACATCGCGCTGCTTCGGCGCGCGGTTCCCCTCGGCAGTACCGGACTCACGTTGGCGACCTGCGGTTACATCGCGGTTGCACTCGGGATGGCGCTCGCGTGGTTCACTGCGCCACTGATCGCTTTGATCGTGTTTCTCGCGGTGGCGGCGGTCCATTTCGGCGAGGACTGGCAGATGCTCGACGAGCCTTTTCTGCGTGTTGCTGCCGGCGCTGCAGTGATCGCTGCCATCACGATCGGCCATCCAGCCGACGTCGGCTCGTTGTTCGTCGCGATGAGCGATCAACGCGGGATCATCGTTGCACGAACGATCACCGCCGCAGCGCCCGTCGCGCTGCTGGTCACTGTCGTCGGTACCGTGATCGCTTGGCGGGAAGGGAGAAGCGAATGGGCCACCGCGATGGCGGCGTGTCTCGTTCTGTTACTGGTCCTTCCACCGGTCGCCGGTTTTGCCCTGTTCTTCGTCTTTCTGCATTCACCGCGACATTTCGCCGACGCACGGGCCTCGCTCAGCGATATGACGTGGGCACGCTGGCTCGCGACGGGCGCGTTGTTGTCGGGCGCGGCGGTCGTCGGCTGGTGGGGAGTGGAGAAGCTTGTTGCTGGGCCTGTCGGCGCGACGGTCCCAGCCCGGGCGTTCCAACTGCTCGCCTCGGTCGCGGTGCCGCACCTGCTGCTCTCGCGCTGGCTCGAAACGCGGATCGATCAGCGATCGCCGAGTTCATCTGTCGTCGCCCCTGAAGAGCCGGAGCCGACATGATGTCTCGCCACGCCGATACCGGCAGAGGTCCGGTCCAAATGCTGTGAGACCGACCCGATATCGCCTGAACGGCACCAGCCGAGGGCAACGTGCTCGGGGACGGTGCTGTTGGACACGGCCCGATCGGTAGCCCCGGCATGGGGGGAGCCTATCGGCCCTGAATGCGAGACGGTCGTCGCGGTGTCGAACTCGAACGGCTCAGTCCAGCACGTCTCAAAGCCGCACGATGCGGCGAGGCTCTCCACATCGGGTTTGCTCGCCGCCAGAAGAGTGGCGGGCGGCAGGCGGCGAGGAGGAGGGCACGGCGGGTCCCCCCTGTCCCACCATCTCTCCACCCGCCTGGACCACTACGACGCCAAGCACACGTCTTCGAAGCGGATCGCCGCACCAGTGTCGGTTCATACCGACCGCTATACGGCGATCCTCGTTCGCCTCTCGGTGGCTGCAGCCGGTTACTTCTTCGGCATCAGCACGGCGTCGATGACGTGGATCACGCCGTTGGAACACGCGATGTCGGCTTTGATCACCTTGGCACCATCGACCGTCACGCCGTTATTGCCGTCGACATGGACGGTAGAACCACCCGCGGTCGCCGGATCGAGCACCTTACCGGAGACGTCAGCGGCCATCACCTTGCCTGGCAGGACGTGAAGCAGAAGGATCGCGGTCAGCTTATCCTTGTTCTCGGGCTTGACGAGATCATCGACCGCACCGGCCGGCAGGGCGGCGAACGCATCGTCCGACGGGGCGAAAACCGTGAATGGACCCGCACCCTTCAGAGTGTCGACCAAGCCCGCGGCGGATACGGCGGCGACGAGTGTAGAAAAGGAGCCTGCGGCGACGGCGGTGTCGACGATGTCGTGGACTGTATCGGCCATGGCTATTTTCTTTCGACTATGGT
>CAZZZQ010000690.1:0-2303 GCA_964658405.1 uncultured Sphingomonas sp. | reverse complement strand
GGCACTCCCGATCGGCTACTGGAAAGGCTCCGGGTTGGCCATGACGCTCGACCTCTTTGCTGCCATGCTCTCCGGCGGCCAGGCGACCCACGACATCTCGACCGACCCCATGCGGGAGTCCGGGGTCTCGCAGTTCTTCCTCGCCATCGACCCTTCCAGCTTTGCATCCGCCGAAGAGCTGACCCGGATCGCCGATGGGATCCTCGCAGCCGTCCACAGTTCAATCCGCGTCGATGAGGGTAAAGCTGTCCGATATCCGGGCGAGCAGACCCTTCGACTTCGCGAAGAAAACATGCGCCTCGGCGTCCCGGTCGACCCGGAGATATGGGCTACGCTGCCCCTCTGAGGCATTCAGCGGCACACGCACATGCGTTATATCCGTGTTAACACCACGCAACCCCGGAACAGCGATAAAGTTGCCTGTTGACGCTGCTTTTGTGCGATGGCACGCAGCTTGCCTGTCTGTAACGTTTCCGACTTTGGAACATCTAACAGTACAGAGGTTTCAAGCAATGCCACGGTCGACAGCACTCCTATCGCTCTCCTTGGCGACTCTCTTCGTTCCGGCCTTTGGCCAGCAAGCGAATCCAGCTCGCCCCGGTACTCTGAACTACATCGAAGGCCAGGCCTCTCTTGAAGGCCATACCCTTTCGAATCAATCCGTTGGTCACGTCGAGCTCCAGCCCGGCCAGTACATCGCCACGGCAAACGGCAAGGTCGAGATCCTGCTGACGCCCGGCGTCTTCCTTCGCCTCGGCAAGGATAGTGTCGTAAAGATGGTCACACCGGATCTCGCACACACCGAGGTTCAGCTTGTCGAAGGCCGCGCCAGCGTTGAGGTAGACCAGATCTACAAGCAGAACAATATTTTGATCGACTTCAAGAACGGTCAAACGCAGGTCTTGAAGAACGGACTCTACGAGTTCGACGCGACCAATAACAGCGTTCGCGTCTTCGACGGCAAAGCTATCGTGTTCAACAGCCTGACTCCACAGGCGAACGAGAAGGCCATTGAAGTGAAGGGCGGGAAGCAACTCACCCTCACGGGCGAAGCAGTCAAGCCCGTCAGCTTCAACAAGAATCAGGTCGCTGCAAATGATCCTCTCTATAACTGGAGCAGCCTGCGTTCGGGCTACCTGGGTGAAGCGAATCTCAGCATGGCCCAATCCTATGCAGGCCGCGATGGCTTCTCGCCAGGCTGGTACTGGGACCAGGCGGGCTATGACTACACATGGCTGCCGGGTGATGGGCTCTTCTTCAGCCCCTTCGGATATGGCTTTTACTCGCCCTACTACCTTTACGGCGGTGGCTTCATCTACGGCGGCTACGGCGGATATCGCGGAGGCTTTGGTGGATACCGGGGTTATCGTGGCGGCTACGGTGGCTCCCGTGGAGGCTACGGCGGATATCGCGGTGGAGCTTCAGCAGGCTTCCGCGGTGCATCAGTCGCAGGAGGCGGATTCCGCGGCGGCGGTGGTGGATTTGCCGGAGGTGGTGGTGGCGGCTTCCACGGTGGTGGCGGCGGTGGTGGACACCGTTAACCGCTGAGGACCTGGACAGAGGTACTTCAAGGGCAAAGAGGACATCTTCCTCTTTGCCCTTTTTATTTGCGCCTGCGAGCATGTGCAGCTAAAAGTCCTTCGCGCTCATCTGACCTACAATCACTTCGATGGAACTCGCAGCTAAATTAGCGCTTCTTCATGACACCCTTGCGGGACTAGGCTCCGTCCTGGTTGCCTACTCCGGTGGCACCGACTCGGCCTTTCTCGCGTTTGCAGCGCACCAGGCCCTTGGCGATCGCATGCTCGCGGTCATCGCCGACTCCGCGTCGCTCCCCCGAACGGAGCTGGCAGCCGCACTCGCCTTCACCGCGGAACACGGCATCCCGACGCACATCCTGACGACCGCCGAGCTCGACAATCCCGACTACCAGCGCAACGATTCGCAACGCTGCTTCCACTGCAAGGATGAACTCTTCACGCAGATGGAAGCGTTTCGCGCGGCCCGAGACTTTACCCATCTCGCGTACGGGATGAACCTCGACGATCGCGGCGAGTTCCGCCCGGGCCAGCAGGCCGCCGCCCTTCACCACGCGGTCGCGCCCCTCGTTACTGCACAGCTGACCAAGGTGGAGATTCGCACGTTGGCCCACACCCTGGATCTCCGCATCTGGGACAAGCCGGCATCAGCCTGTCTCGCCTCGCGCCTGGAGTACGGTAGGCCGGTCACGCGCGAAAACCTCAGCCAGGTGGAACAGGCAGAGGAGGCGCTTCACGATCTCGGCTTCCGCCAGGTCCGCGTCC
>CAZZZQ010000689.1:0-2304 GCA_964658405.1 uncultured Sphingomonas sp. | reverse complement strand
CAATCGTCGTGAAGGAAGCTGCCCCCGCTGGCCGGTCGCAGTACACGCAGAAGGAGCTCTTCACCGCATATGAGCCGTACGGCCCCTATGGACCGCCCGGCCCCAAACCGGATCACGACAGTTCAACGTACATTCCCCTTGATAGCTGGGTCTATCCGGAGATGATGCGGCTCTACGGACTTGGCTATGTCGACACCGCCTTCCTCGCGATGCGACCGTGGACCCGGCGCAGCGTTCTCCATATGCTGCAGAATTCACAGTCCGAGATCGTGAACGGTGACAGTGAAGAGGCTCAGGCGATTCTCGAAGTCCTGCTCCACGAGCTACAGGCGGAGATCCCGGACGGCGACTCGTCACGCGGTCTGGTCTACGGGCCCTACTCGGCCTACACGCGCGTGATGGGAATCAACGGGACGCCACTGCGGGACAGCTATCACCTCGGCCAGACGATCGTGAACGACTACGGCCGGCCTTATCAGAGCGGCTTCAATGCCCTCACAGGGTTTTCGACCGTCAATGAGTGGAGCCGGCTTTCGCTCCACGTGAGAGCTGAGTATCAGCACGCACCCGGAGCGGCTGGCTACTCGACTGCACTCTTCCAGCAGCTCTCCTTTGTCGACCTCATTCCCTTCACCGGTCCGAACGCGAGCCAGGCTACGATTCCGCAAGGTCCGATCTCTGCGCAGAATCCGCTCCGCATCATGGAGGCGACGCTTTCCTTCCACCTCGCCGGCCACGAGTTCTCAGGCGGCAAGACGGATGCCTGGATCGGCCCTGGCGTAGGCGGCGGCATGGCTTGGTCGAATAACGCGGAGAATATCTACTCGTTCCGGGTCAACCGGGTCGAGCCGCTCTTCATTCCTTATGTGTCCAAGGTGATCGGGCCGATTCGCTACGATTTCTTCATCGGCTCGCTCAAAGGACACACCTATCCGAACCACCCGTGGGTTCACTCTGAGACAATCGAGTTCGCCCCGACGACAAACTTTCAGTTTGGCTTCCAGCGGACCATCATCTTCGGTGGAGCAGCGCACGCGCCGGTCACCCTGCATACCTTCTTCAAAGGCTTCTTTGACGTCAGTGACACTACGCAGGCGGAGAAGTACTCCCGCGATGACCCGGGTGCACGCTTCAGCTCCTTCAATTTCTCGTACCGGCTCCCCTTCGTGCGGAACTACTTCACCCTCTACGCCGACTCGGAGTCGCATGACGACGTCTCTCCGATCTCAGCTCCCCGTCGGGCCGCCTACCGGACCGGCTTGTATCTCTCGCACTTCCCAGGCGTGAAGAAGCTGGATCTGAGGGTTGAGGGCGTTTCGACAGATTGCTCGACGCTCATCTGCATCAACGGCAGTGGCCAGTATATTGAGACGATCCAGAAGCAGGGCTATACGAATAAGGGCTTCCTCCTCGGGGACTGGATCGGGCGCGAGGCGAAGGGCGGCCAGGCGTGGCTGACGTATAACCTTTCAGGAAACGAGTGGGTTCAGTTCAGCTACCTCAATAAGAAGACCCCGAAAGACTTTATTCCCGGCGGAACAACACAGAACCAGTTCAAGGCAAGTGTCGTGAAGCGCATCGGCAAGGAGGTCGAAGTGAACGGTTCAGTCCAATATGAACGCTGGAAGGCTCCGATCTACCTCTCGGGCCAGCAGAGCGATACGACAACGTCCGTTCAGGTCACCTGGTTTCCGAAGCTTCGGACGACAGCACACTAATCTGCTCGCTGTGACAGAATATAGAGGAGATTCAAGGAGACGCATGTCCGTAACGCTGGCCGAAGCCATTCCCGCGATCACCGCCGCACCTCGCAACATTCGTAAGACGATCCTCCCGAACGGTCTCCAGGTTCTTACCGAGCGCATTCCTCACGTCCGCAGTGTATCCATGGGTGTATGGGTCAACTCCGGATCCCGCGACGAAGCTCCCGCGATCAACGGCATCTCCCATTTTGTAGAGCACATGGTCTTCAAGGGAACGACGTCCCGATCCGCCCAGCAGCTTGCGCGCGAGGTCGATACGATCGGCGGGAACCTCGATGCCTTCACGGGTAAAGAGACGATCTGTTTCAATATCAAGGTTTTAGACGAGAATGTTGAGCCAGCGCTGGACGTGTTGTCCGATCTTGTCCTGCACCCGACCTTCACGCCCGATGATCTTGCGCGTGAGCAGGGCGTCATCCTTGAAGAGATCAAGATGGACGAGGACAATCCTGATTACCTTGTCCACGAGATCTTTACCCAGAACTTCTGGAAGGGCGACGCTCTTGGCCGGCCGATCCTCGGGACCGCGAAGACGGTCTCC
>CAZZZQ010000688.1:0-2307 GCA_964658405.1 uncultured Sphingomonas sp. | reverse complement strand
TGTTACATGGTACCATATCTTTTTGCATCCTTTTTCATTGTATTTGATTCTTCCCAACCCGCTCGATGATCGTGGTCGGCGTCAGTTCCTCATGCACTCGATCACCGTGACTAACTCGATAGCGACAACGGCGTGGCTCTCGGTCTGCTCGACGCAACAGACCTGTTGCTCAGTTACGTAGTCAATAGTCCACTGGACGCATCCGTGGCACATCGCTACCAGCTTGCGGCCGCAGCTCTTGCAGATCAGCTCGACGTCGGCCTGGACAGTGCCAGTGCACCGCACGTTGCCCCACGAAGCGTGGACCATTGGACAGCGGAGGGGCTCGACGCCTACGGGGCCGATCATCAGTTCGTAGCGCGCGGTCGGCTCGTAGCTGTACCACTCGCCGCTCGTGTCCATCAGCCCCGTCTTCGCAACTCGATTCGATCAAAACACAAATCTCCTTCGAGCTACAGACTTGATTTTCTGATGAATCGGCGCGTCGACGGCTGAGGCCCTACCGGCGCGAGTGGAAGTTGACCCCCGCGCGCTTCGACGATCTCAGGTCAGTGCATCGTGACGGCGTGGCACCTGCACTCGACGATCGGTGGGACGACCGCGCCCGTAGGTCGTTCCTCAGACGCGAACGAACGTTTTGGGGCTTTGTCGATGACGCTGCGGACGGCTGCTGGCCATGGTTGGGTCCACATCGTGGCGGTTACGGTTGCTACCCGATCGTGAACATGTTGCTTCCCGCACATCGAGCGGTGCTCCTGTACCTCGGCGTCCACGTTCCCGTTGACCGCGTCCCGGACCACTTATGCGAAATCAAGCGATGCGTGTCGCCGAACCACCTCGAAGTGGTTACGAACAGTCAGAACGCGATTCGCGTGCACCGCCGAGCGCCGGCTGAAACCCGGTCGCCGACGATCACGCCCGACGTGCCTGAGAGCTGGCAGACCTGGCGTCGCAAGACCGAGCTTCATCAGCGGCGGGCCTACGAGGGCTGGGAACGTCCTTGCTTCGTCATTGGGATGTGGACCTCTCGGTACGGCAACGAAGACCAATCGGCCGCAGGAACCTGCCGGTGCGACGGCTGTCGCCTCGACGGCCCAGGCCGCCACCGCTACTAAAACGGCGCTGCACCGGGTACTGACGGGTACAGCCGCGAAGCCCGCTCGCGAGAACGTCACCCTCCCGAAACAGGCGTCGCCCGCCGCTTGGTCCGGCCTCATGGCAAAACCCTGCCGAGCACTCCTCCCACACCGGCTCGCATCGGACCCGCCCTTGTTCGTGTTCTCCGGGCAGTGACCTACCGGAACGTCAAACGCAATCGCAGGCGCCCTACTTCATTCGTAGATTCAGATCATAACTTCCGCAACTGCAACGAAGAGACTCTTCACTCCCTGGATATCCAGTAAGCCAAATCCACGATTGACACTCTTCATTTTTGCACGTGAAGAGCGATAGAAATTGTTTCCAGGCAGCGACCACGGGAAGAAAATCAGCCTTGCTGAAATTCGTCCAATCGTTGAAGTGAACCGCCGAGTTCAAGTTCCAATTCTCGTCCTGCTGCGCCAAAACAGCGGAAGATCGAGCAGCCTTTAGCTCGGCGACGCGCTCTTGAGCAGGCACGTTCTTCCAATGCGCCGCTGAATTTGCAGCGAGCTTCAACAACTTTCCGTGCTGACCTTTCACTGCACTCAAAAGGTCGCCCAGTTCGTAGTTGCCGTCCGGTCGAAAAGTCACTTGCCCTTTGAGCGATGCCGCCAGATCGGTCATGATTGACTCAAGGTTGCGCCTAAGACGAGCCGCCGCAGCCGACACATCATCACGCGCCAAATCAACTGCGATCTTATCCCAATAGTCAGCGCCAGCTTCGTGGACTGGGCCATCATCGACCGTCCAGCCGTAGAAGCGAGCCTGCGCCCCCTTGGCGATCAGACCCGAAGCTTGCATCTGTCGCGCCCATGTCTCGTCATGAGTGGTTATTACAAACTGAACATCAGGAAAACGCGACATCAGAAGATTGCAGAACTGCCGTCGATGGCTGCTGTCCACCGACATAACAACGTCATCGAGGACAGCAAACCGAAAGTCTGAGCCCAATAACTGCTTTACGAGAGCTAAGTAGAGGCAGACTCCCATTCCGTCTTGATGGCCTTCAGAATGGTACGCCCCGGGTGGGTACATTCCAGTCCCGTAGAAATCAACCTTTAAATCAAGCTTGCCAGCACTTTGGGCCAACTCGGCTTTGAAGGCAGCCTCATCATTTGCATTGATCATTCGGTAGTAGCTACTGAAGTCGCTCTCGACACTCTGGTA
>CAZZZQ010000687.1:0-2309 GCA_964658405.1 uncultured Sphingomonas sp. | reverse complement strand
GACCTCGCGGTCGGCGATTCCGCAGGGCACAATCCACTGATAATCGCGCAGGTCGGGCGAGACGTTGAGCGCGAAGCCGTGCGAGGTGACGCCCTGCGAGACGTGGATGCCGATGGCGGCGACCTTCTTTTCGAGGATGGAGCCGCCGCCGACGGTCCATACGCCGGTGCGTTTGGGGATGCGCTGGGTGGGGACGCCGAAGTGGGTGCAGGTGCGGATGAGGGCGGACTCGACGAGGCGGACGAAGTCGACGGGGCCGAGGTGCGGGCCTTTCTTACCGGGGAGGTCGCCGCGGAGGTCGAAGATGGGGTAGCCGACGAGCTGGCCGGGGCCATGATAGGTGACGTCGCCGCCGCGGTTGATCTCGTGGAGCTCGACGCCGCGGGAGGCGAGGAGCTCGTCGCTGGCGAGGATGTTCGAGCGGTGGGCGTTGCGGCCGAGGGTGAGGACGGGCGGGTGCTCCATGAGGAGGAGGGTGTCGCCGAGGAGCTGCGCCTTGCGGGCGGCGACGACGCGCGCCTGGAGGGCGAGGCCTTCGCTGTAGGGGATGCGGCCGAGGTGGAGGAGGTGGATGTGCATTGGCGAAGTGCGGGATTCGGAAGTGCTATGGGGAGGATTTCATTGTTGCGGGCGGGGTGCAAGGTGGGGTTTTGGTCGGTCAGTGCGTTGGAGATCTGGCACTGATCCGGGGGTACGGCACCAAACGCTCCTTTACACCGGCTCGCCAAGAATCAGTGGCACGTAGCTTCGGGCTTCCTGCAACAGTTTTTCGCGACTGATCCCGACCTTGCCGCGAAGCTGTAAACCCTGTAAGAGGTCCACGAGCAAACGTCCTCGCACCTTGGCAGAGGGGGTCCGGCTGAGGCGCCCCGCCCTCATCTCCTTTTCAAAACGTTTGGCGAAGACATCAGCGGTTGCGGTCAGGCCCTGCGCGACGAACGAACGGATCTCAGTGACCCGTTCCGACTCACCCGTCGCAGCGGCGGCCATCATGCAGCCCCCGCGAGCCTCCTCAGAAGCGGCTATCACGGTAGCTTCGCAAAAGGCAGTCACGGCTTTGTGGATGTCCGGCTCCACTTGAAATGCGGCCATTTTAGGGACTACATAGGTCAGGAGATAGCGCTCGACTGCCTTCAGCAGGAGGGTAGGTTTATCGCCGAAGGCCCGGTAGAGCGCGGGTTTGGTGACGTTCACGGCGCGCGCAATACTGTCGACATCAACACCTTCGTAGCCGTGCTCCCAGAACATCTCGACGGCACGGTCCAGTGCTTCGTCGGGGATGAAGCCTTTTGGACGTCCTCGGGGGCGCTTCTCAACAATCGATACCATTTCGTACGAATCTCCTTGCATCGCTGCTGTGATTATCGTACTGATGCGTTTGTAATATCGCAAGGCGAAGGACCACGGGAGAGCATGGATCAAGCCGCAGAAAAGAAGGCACGTATGGCCTTGCGCTGGACGTCGCTGGAGCTCCTCGTGAAAATTTACTACGCCATAGTACGAAAACGTTGAATCGATTCACTGCTTACCGTACTCTCAAGTTCGTAATAGTTTTTAGACAGCGAATGAAGGAGACGCTATGAATCGCTTCGAAGGAAAGACAGCACTCATCACAGGCGGAACGACCGGCATCGGCTTGGCGACCGCAAAACTTTTCATCAACGAGGGCGCCCGCGTGATCGTGACTGGCCGCGCCGCTGCGACGATCAAGTCGGCTCAGGCTGAGCTTGGCGAGAATGCGATCGTAGTGCGCAGCGATGCGACCTCGTTTCCTGACATGGATGCCCTGGTGGCGTTGGTCAAGGAGACCTACGGCAAGCTCGATGTACTGTTCGTCAACGCGGGATATGGCCAATGGATCCCCTTTGAGCAGGTGACGGAGGAGGTGTACGACGAGATGCTGAACCTGAACGCGAAGGGTCCGTATTTCATCGTTCAAAAGATGGTGCCGCTGATGCCGGAGGGAAGCTCGGTGGTCTTTACCACTTCGTTGGCCAACGTGAAGGCGGTGCCGGCCCTGAGCGCTTACGGAGCCGCTAAAGCAGCGCTTCGTTCCATGACGCGGAGCCTTGCCGGCGAGTTGTCGCCCAAGGGAATCCGTGTGAATGCGGTAAACCCTGGCCCGATTGCGGCGACGGACATTCTGCAGAAGGTTGGAATGCCGAAGGAGGCAGCCGATCAGGTCTACGTCCAGATGGCGGAGAGCGTGCCCATGAAGCGTCTCGGCCAGCCCGATGAAATTGCGAAGGCCGTCGCATTCCTGGCCATTGACGCAACCTTCACGACGGGAGCAGAGATTCCGGTCGACG
>CAZZZQ010000686.1:0-2319 GCA_964658405.1 uncultured Sphingomonas sp. | reverse complement strand
GTTCGGTTTAGCGTGAGCCATTTCAAAACTCTCCATCGTTCGTTGGCAAAGACGCAGCCGCAGGGAATCGAGGCCGCAAAGAAAAGGACGCCGCGCAGGGTCAGCGTCCGCAGTCTGCTTTTCGGATCATTCCTCAGGAAAAGACCCTTAACAAATTCATTTTACAAGGTCTACGAGCATCGCGTCTGTCGAGCTCCGACCCGGTGTTCCTGTGACATAGAGACTCGCAGAAAGATGTAAAGAAGGCATCAGGATCCGATGAATCCTTCTGATTTTCAGCGCAATTTCTGATAGTTTTGAGGCATCCGGTAGTTCGTTGTCCGCCCCCGGGCTCTCACTTGTTTACCCGCAAACACACGTCGAGCGCTTTGCGGCAGTGGTGTATTTCAGATTCTGAAAGGATGTCATGTTGAACGAATTTCGCAATTTCCTGGAACTCCCTTACGCCGAGCTGGAAGACCTGAACCTGATGGCGAAAGAGCAGCGCAAGAAGCGCGTCGCCGCGGACGTCATCCAGGAAGAGCGGTTGAAGTACCTGACGGACGAGCCACGCATCAAGGCCGTCACGGTGGTCTTCTCGGATCTCGAAGGCCGTCTGCACATGCTGGACTACGATAAGAAGTTCTTCGCCAAGGGCTGGGATAACCTGACCTTCGACGGCTCGTCGATCCGCGGCTTTACGGCTCAGAAGGAGTCGGATCTTCGCCTCGGGATCGACTGGAGCGCGTTCTACTGGGTTCCGGCCGACATCTTCGGCGCGGGTAAGGTCCTCGTCTTCGGTGAGGTCGTCGACAAGAACGGTGCGACCTACTCGGCCGATATTCGCGGAGTCCTGAAGCAGTTCGCCCAGGAGACCTACGACAAGCAGGGCTACACCCTGAACGCCGCCAACGAGATCGAGGGCTTCCTCTTCGACGGCATCGACGCCGAGCGCAGCTTCCACGAGACCGGCAGCTTCGAGTACGTCAACAAGGGCGGCTACTACTACTCGCTCCCCGGCGACCCGCTCCGCGAGTTCATCGACACCGCCGCCGAGGTTCAGCGCGCGATGGGCTTCGAGAACGAAAAGGACCATCCCGAGGTTGCTCCCTCGCAGTTTGAGATCAACTACACCTACGGCGATGTCGTCACCGCCGCCGACCAGATCCAGCTGTACAAGCTGATCTGTCGCCAGGTCGCAACCCAGATGGGCATGACGGCAAGCTTCCTGCCGAAGCCGGTTACCGGCGTCAACGGCTCGGGAATGCACACCAACGTCTCCATCACCAAGGGCGGCAAGAATCTTTTCTGGGATCCGAACGGCCAGGAGAAGGTCTCGAAGATGGCATGGCAGTTCGTCGATCGCATTCTGACGCACGGCAATGACATCTGCCTGCTGCTAAATGCCAGCGTCAACGCCTACCGCCGCCTCGATCCGCACTTCGAAGCACCGAACCAGATCAAGGCCTCGGCCACGGATCGCGGTTCGATGGTCCGGATTCCGATCGGCAACGAGAAGTCGGCACGCGTCGAGGTCCGTTCCGTCGGCCCCGATGCCAATCCGTACATGGTGCTGTACTCGGTCTTCAAGAGCGGTCTGCAAGGCGAGACCTCGAAGATCAAGAACCTGCGCCAGGCCGAGCGGTACCTGCCGGACAACGTCTACACGGCGCTCGAGCACTTCCGCGCATCGGAGTGGACGACGACCATGCTCGGCGAGGACGTCAAGGCTCGCTACGCTGATTTGAAGCAGGCTTCGGCCGACCGTTGCGCCCGTCTGCTTGGGACGAGCGTCAAGGCTCCCGAGGTCCAGTACCACCACGACGTCTACAACCAGCTCCTATGGAATAACTTCTAGTACGCTTGGGGCTGAGGATTCCAGATGCTGAACAAGGCCGGTAAAGTATTTTTCGTAGCCTCCTTTATTGTCTTTTCTGCGGTGATTCTCTGGTCGGCTCAGCCTCCGTTTCTCCGGGATTATCCCGACTGGATCTACCAGGGTGTTCTGTTTGCGAAGGTGCTCACAGGACACCCGGTAGCCGGTTATGCACTGAAGCACTATCCCATCCCCAACTCCATTACCAGCGTTGGCCTTGGCTTTCTGACGCTTGCGTTTGGATGGCTGATGGCATCGAAGTTGTGGCTGGTCTTTACGCTGGTTGTCGCAGCCTGCACCAGCTTCTACGTTGCCCGGACCTTCCAGCTCCGTGAGTCTGCGATCTGGTGGATCCTTCCCGGCGCCCTCTTCTTCGGGCAGAACTTCTGGTACGGAACGGTGAGCTTCGGGGTCGGCCTCAATCTCCTCATGCTCCTTGCATGCCGCCTGTATCGCAGGCGCGA
>CAZZZQ010000685.1:0-2320 GCA_964658405.1 uncultured Sphingomonas sp. | reverse complement strand
CAGAAGACATTGTTAACACTGCGCCGACGGTTGAGGCCCTGCTGACACAGCTTCGACCCAGGCCCTGAGTGTCCGGTCATAATTCAGGGTCTCGCTGGGAGCGTGGCAGGAAGGCGAACGCGCCTGCCGGGCCGGCCGGGTCGTACTCGCGCTAGACTTGAAGATACTGTGGCTCATTCTGTGACAGCTCCGGCAGTGGTCCCCGCACATCAGGCGGCATCAGCTTCGACGATGCTGGGAGACTACGCGACGCTGTTCAAGCCGCGGGTGACGCTGATGATCGTTATCACCGCCGGCGCCGGCTTCTACCTGGGCAGCCTGCGGAGCGGGATCAGCCCATTCCACGCCGGGCTGATCCAGGCGCTGATCGGGATTGCAATCGTCACCTGTGGGTCAAGCGCGCTGAACCAGGTGCTCGAGCGGAAGACTGATCTCCTGATGCGCCGGACGGCGAATCGTCCCATGGCGGCGGGCAGGATCGGCTTTGCCCATGGACTGATCCTGGGCTTTGCGGCGATCTTTCTGGGCTCGCTGTACCTTGCGTACATCACCAATCCGCTGACCGCCACCCTGACCCTCCTGACTGCGATCAGCTATGTGGCAATCTACACGCCGCTGAAGCGGGTGACGACGGTTAATACGTTTATCGGGGCCTTTCCGGGGGCGCTGCCTCCGTTGATCGGGTGGACGGCTGCACGTGGCGTGATCGAGTGGCCGGCGGTTGCGCTCTTCGCCATCCTGTTTGTCTGGCAGTTTCCGCACTTCATGGCGATCGGCTGGATGTATCGCAAGGACTATCGGGACGCTGGGATCCGGCTTACGACGACGCTGCCGAACACGCCCTATGCCGCCCGTTCGACGGTCGTTCAGTCGCTCTTTTATGCCGTATTGATGATTCCGGTCAGCCTCTGGCCGGTCAGTCTTGGGATCACAGGGGTCACCTATGGGGTGGCTGCCAGCGTGCTTGGGATCGGGTATCTCTGGTACACCATTCGATTCGCCCGCATTACGCGCCACCCGAACGCTCCCGAGTCGCGGCAGTATGCCCGCGATCTGCTGCGGATCTCGGTGATCTACCTGCCGTTGCTGCTGGCAGCCATGATGCTCGACGCTAAAGGACGTCTCCTCTTCTAAATGGAAAGTACGATCGCAAAATCGACGACTCTACGCACTCCGCCCTCAGTCATCTGGACGATCATCGTCGTCAGTGCCTTGGCCAGCGCGCTGATCTGTTACCTGGTCTACTTCCATGCGCCGTCGGACGTCACCGGAACGCACCTGCGTTCGCTGCCGCTCCTGAACGCCGTGCTGAATGCGCTGTCGACGGTCGCGCTTGTGGTCGGCTTCCTGTTCATCCGTAGCCGCGCGATCACGAAGCACCGTGCCGCCATGTTTACGGCCTTCTTCTTCTCGTCGATCTTCCTGGTCTCGTACCTGCTGAACTTCACGCTGCACGGAGAGACACACTTCAACCGCCTGAGCGCGTGGTGGCCGTTCTACTGGAAGCTGCTGCTGACGCATGTCTTCTGCTCGGTCCTGGCGCTGCCGCTGATCCTGATTACCTTTTTTCTATCGCTTACCGGCCGCTTCCCTGCCCATAAGCGCCTCGCACGCTATACCTTTCCGATCTGGCTCTACGTCTCCGTTACCGGGGTGATCGTGTATGCCATGCAGGCCACCATCCACTAGACGATCGACCAGACGACGCACCTTCAGAAAGCCCTGAATCTCCATGAAGTCAGACACTCGCCAGCTCCTCCGTACCGGCACCTATATTTTTGGAACGGGAGTCATCTCGGCCGCACTGATGCTCTTCGCCTTCGGTGGAGTCAGCAAGCAGGGGCCGCACACGAACTCTGGCTGGCTTGCGCTGATGATTGCCATGGGCTGCCTGCCGACCGGCACACTGACGCTCGTCCTCGGGCTGTTGAAGCTGGCCGGAGACCACCGCCGTTAGCCTCTGCTATCCTCGCCCTGATCGGAGTAACGGTTCTCGCGCGAGCATGATGGCCTCCTTCTTTTCCTGCATATACCTCCTCCCGCTGCTGCTGACCTCGATCGCAACCGGCCAGACCGCGCCGACGATCTCTCCACAGCAGTATGCCTTGCGGATCGAGGCTGCCGTGCACAGAAACGACCCGCGGACGGTCTTCGCTGACAGTAAGGCCCTGCTGAAGATTTCGCCGTACGACGGTCTGGTCGATCATGCGATCAACGAGGCGTTACGAGCCCTTCAGCTGACTGCTCCGGCAGATGTTTTGGCGCTGTATGCCGATCGGCAGCCCATCCTGCTTGCGGCGCTGAGCTCACCGGCTCGCAG
>CAZZZQ010000684.1:0-2321 GCA_964658405.1 uncultured Sphingomonas sp. | reverse complement strand
CATCCGTCGCAAGCTGCTGCGCCACGCTCGCCACCGTCGAGTTCGTGAAGTTCACCTTCGCTCCACCCGTCACCGACCCCGCACCGCTCCCCATGTCCGCGCTCGAAAGCCCGTTCCCCGTCGCAATATAGAGATAGAAGCTCGCCTCCAGATACTCGAGGTTCAGTGCAAAGTTCAGCACATCCACGACCGACGGATTCGGCGTGTTCTGGCTGATCGTCGGGGTCGCTCCGTTCGTGCTGCATCCAGCAAAACCGGCCGCGGTCACAGCCGCACCGGCAACTCCGAGCGACGTCAAAAAGCCGCGACGATTCATCCCCGCCGCGCCTGCACCGTTCTTCGATCCTTCTTCATTCAACATCGTCTTCGCTTCAAACATATCCGTTGCCTCCTGGGGCAAGTACTCCTGTCCTTCGCTTCAATCCAAGCCTCCGCATCCGCGCAGAGGCACGGCGATCTTCTTAGGTCGACTTCACATTCCCATTAACACCGTTCGGGAAGAAGCCGCCCATTGTGATCCCCGTCGTCGGATTAGTCGTCGCCGCGTTCGACACACCAAACGCCACACCCAGTACCTGCGACGTATTCCGCTGCGGAGCCAGCGCCGTGACCGGTGCCACCGTAAAGTAGTTCGTCGCCGTCGGCGGGACATCCTGCGCATCGATCGCCGGACTCACAACGCCCTGGTTGACGCACAGATAGCTCAGCGTTCCCGCATGCTGACCCTCAGCACCAAGAATCTGTGCAGCCGTCGTCAGCACACTCGGATTACTCACCAGCAGCTGCGCCGATCCCGCATACGCTGATCCGCCAAGCGCCGTAAACTGCCGGGCCGCCGCCAGGAACTGTGCCTGCGTCGTCACCGCACCCTTGGCCGCAAGATTGATCAGCGGCTGCGAGATGGGCGTGCCGCCAAGCGACGTAATCGCCGACCGCAGCAACTCCACATGATTCTTCTCATCCTGCGCCAGCGCCTGCGCTACCGCCAGCGTCGCCGCATCCAGCGGCAGCTTGCCCGGCGCACCCGCAACCGCAATACCACCCGAGCCCATGTCGGTCGCAGAGAGCCCCGCTCCCGTCGACGCATAGAGATAGAAGTTGGCCTCGAGATATTCAAGGTTCAACGCAAAGTTGAGCACATCCGTAATGGGCGGCAGCGCGGAGCTCTGCGCAAAGGCATCCTTGCCCCCCGCAAGCGCCGCAACAGCGGCAGCTCCGGCAAGCGCCGACATAAATCCGCGACGACTGAGATGGGCAATGGTGCGGTCAAACGCGAGCAACTGACGGTCGGTCGCAAGCTGGTCTTCCGTGACCGTTTCACCAGGGCAGAGCAGGGACTTGAACTTCGATTTGGACACAGGGGCCTCCACAAGGCGCAGGCCCGCAGGCGCGCGCGTCGCAGTCATGAATAAAAGTAAGGGGAGGTAAGCTCGTGCAGGGTACAACTTACCGGTGTACAGAGAACAACTGGCTGGCGGGTTAGAGCGATTCGTCTCGTTCCGAGTTGGCTTATGCAGCGACAGGAACTTTCAGTGAGATCAAAAGGTCCTTCACGATCTTGTAACCCTTCAATCCCTCCGCATCGCCCGCTCTCCTCCGTCGCGACCACCGCAGGTCCCCAAACGAAGTACCCTAGCCACATGGCAGCTCTCTTCTCCCCCGCCGCCCTCAAGTTCCTTCGCGGCCTCAAGCGCAACAACGATCGCACCTGGTTCGACGAGCGCAAGCCCATCTACGAGCAAGAGCTCAAGGCCCCCATGCTCGCCCTGATCGCCGAGATCAACGAGCGCCTCCTCGACGTCGCCCCTCACCACGTCCGCCCCCCGCAGAAGATCATGATGCGCATCTACCGCGACATCCGCTTCTCCAAAGACAAGCGCCCCTACAAGAACCACATCGCCGCCTGGTGGGCCCGCGAAGGCCACGAAAAGACCTCCGGCGGCGGCTACTACTTCCAGCTCAGCGGGACAGAGATCACCATCGCCGCCGGCGTCTACATGCCCGAACGCGAACAGCTCCTCGCCATCCGCCGCTACCTGCTCGACCATCACGAAGAGCTCCGCCACGTCCTCGCCGCCAGAAAACTCAAGTCCACCTTCACCCCCCTCGACGGACTCAAACTGACCCGCGCCCCCAAGGGCTTCCCCGCCGACCACCCCGCAATCGATCTCATCCTCCACCGCCAGTGGGGCGTCTCCGCCACCCTCCCCGCCGAAGCCGCCACCCTCCCCACCCTCGCCAAAGAAATTACCGACCGCTTCCGCCTCGCCACCCCCCTCATCGAACTGCTCAACACCCCCATCCTCCCCAAACCCCGCAAG
>CAZZZQ010000683.1:0-2327 GCA_964658405.1 uncultured Sphingomonas sp. | reverse complement strand
TGCCGATGCCCAAAGCACGTTTCCTACCCAAGACGTCGACGAGGAAGAAGGCGGCTTTGACACCATGCTCGGCGGCCAGGGCCGGATCGGGTGCGGACACTGCCGAGGTCAGCACGCCCCCGCGCTTCAGGACGGCGAAGGAGCGGGCCTGGGTCTCGCCGCCGACGAGGTCGACCACGATGTCGACCTGTTCGGCCACGTCCTCGAACCGCTCAGTCCGGTAGTCGACCACCACGTCGGCCCCGAGGTTGCGGACGTACGCGACGTCGGATGCGCTGGCAGTGGCGATCACACGTGCCCCGGCCTGATCGGCGAGTTGCACCGCGTAAGCGCCCACATTGCCCGCCGCACCGTGGACCAGAACCGTCTGGCCAGGCTTGAGGTCGGCTTCGCGGTATAGGGCCTGCCAAGCCGTCACGGCGATCACGGGCACCGAGGCCGCGTCGATGTGATCGAGAGACGCGGGCTTGCGAGCCATCATGTCGGCCGAGACGATCGCGTGCTCGGCATATGCCCCGATGAAACGCTTGTTGGTCACTCCATAGACCTCGTCACCCGGCTTGAAGGCCGTCACCTCGGGCCCGACCGCTTCGACGACGCCGGACAGGTCCGAACCGAGGGTCAACGGCAGTGGCTGGGGCAGGACGCTCTTGCCGGAGCGGATCCAACCGTCCCAGGGGCCGACGCCCGCTGCCATGACGCGTACCAGCATTTCGCCGACGGCAGGCTGGGGTAGGTCGACGTCTCCGAACTCGATGGTGGTGGGTGGTCCGAAGGTATGGACGCGACAGGCCTTGGTGCGGACGCTCACGGACGTGCCGGGAGCCTGAAGAGATGGTGCGGTGTTCATAGCGACCCCTTGCGATGAGAGTGAGGAGGACTTGCCGGGCAAACGTCAGTGAGCGCCGCCAGCGTCGAGGTTGTTCGCCTTCCGCAGCATGAGGCTGGCGACCAGCGCGATGACGAGAGCGGCACCGAGCAGGAAGAAGGTGTCCGAGAAGGCCATGATGTTGGCCTGCTGACGGAGCCGGAGTGCGATCGCTACGACGGCCTTGTGGCTGGCCGTGGCCGAGTCCGACACGCCGTGGCTCTGGAAGTACGCCTGCAACTGGCCCAGGCGGAGGCGGGTCGCCTCGTCGAGGAGCGACACCGAGCGCGTGAGCATGTTGGAATGGAACTGCTCGCGCTTGGTCAGGACGGTCTGCAGCACCGCGATGCCGATCGCGCCGCCGAGGTTGCGCATCATGTTGAACAGGGCGGAAGCGGAACCTGCGTTCTCCCTTTCGATGCCGGCCGTGGCGACGGCCGAGAGCGGTGCGAAGACGAGGGCCTGACCGAAGGCGCGCACCACGTTGGGCCAGAAGAGCTGGTCGGCAGCCGAGTCGGCACTGAGCCAGACGTTCATGAAGTTGCTGGCAGCGAAGAGGGCGAACCCGGTGCCGATAACCAGGCGAGCGTCGAAGCGCCTCATCAGTCTCGGAACGAGCGGGATGAGCAGCAGTTGCGGGAAGCCCGTCCAGGCCAGAACGAGGCCGATCTGCTCTGCGTTGTACCCCTGGATCCGGGCCAGATAGACCGGCAGGATGAACACCGATCCATAGAGTGCGATCCCGAGCAGGAAGTTGGCCAGGATCCCGAACCCGAAGTTCCGGCGAGCCAGCAGGCGCAGGTTCAGTAGCGGCTTCTTGACCGTGAGTTCGATGGCCACGAAGGCCGAGAGCGACACGACGGCGACGACCGTCAGCCGTACAATGAAGGCAGAGCCGAACCAGTCATCCTTGTTGCCCTCCTCCAGTGCGGTCTGCAACGCGGCGAGGCCGATCGCCATGGTGCCGATGCCCGCCCAGTCACCCTGGCGCAAAAGGTCGAGCTTCATCGGGGCGCGATCGAGCGAAAACCAAAGCAGCGCCAGCATCACGGCACCCGGCACCAGGTTGACGTAGAAGATCGTCTGCCAACCATAAGTCTCGGTCAGATAGCCGCCGATGGTCGGGCCGATGGCCGGCGCGAAGGTGGCCGAAAGCGCGAAGAGGGCGAGGCCGATGGGCTGCTTGGCCTTCGGGAGAAAGGTGATGATGATGGTGAAGGCCATCGGGATCAGCACGCCGCCGCAGAAGCCCTGGACGGCCCGCAACACGATCATCTGGCCGAGGTCCTGGGCGAAGGCACAGGCCATCGAGAAGACCAGGAAGAGGGTCGCGTTGACCAGGAGGTAGGTGCGCAACGAGAAGACCTGGGCGAGCCACCCCGAGAGCGGGATGACCACGATCTCGGCGATGAGATAGGAGGTCGAGATCCAACCGCCATCGTCGACTCCGGCCCCGATG
>CAZZZQ010000682.1:0-2333 GCA_964658405.1 uncultured Sphingomonas sp. | reverse complement strand
CCTGAATTGCTCGATCGCGGGGTCAATCTTGTGCAGCCGAATAAAGCTGAGCGCAAGGTTGTAATGTGCTGCGAGCAAGTTTGGGTTGATGCGGAGCGCAGCCTGAAAGTCCATGGCTGCGACTGGATACTGACCCAGCTGATTCTCAGCAATTCCACGCCACGTGTAGGCGTCGGCGGAGTTGGGCGCTGCTCTGAGCGCGGCGTCGAGCTTTGTCTTTGCCTGCTGCGCTTGTCCGCTGCGAAGAAGTTGCAGACCTTCTGCGAGGGCGATCTGTCCGGCATCATTCTTACTCTGAGCAGTTGATGCGGTCGAAAGCAGGGAGATCATCAAAGGAATTAAAACAGCAGAGATGTGACTGAACTTCATCGTCAAACCCGCCGCAGGGTGCTGGTCTTGCCACCCTCTTCGAGCCGAAGGAACTGACTCGACGGCACGTTATGCAGGCGATCAATCAGGCCGCTGGGCCAGAAGATTTCGAGAAGATCGATCGTAGCGTTTTTACCAACACCGAAGTGAAGACGCAGGTCGCTTTGCGAAAGATAGCCCCCGCCGCTGCGGACCTCATCGATCTGCGAGAGCGTCCCGGCAACGCAGCGTACGCGCGCTCCGATTGCGCTCCGGTTAGACTTCACACCAACGAGTTTCAGATTGATCCAGTGATGCCCGTTCGTCTGCGTGAATCGGAGAAGTGAGGGCCTTGCCCCCTGGTTGTTGATGATGATGTCGACAGACCCGTCGTTATTAAAATCGCCGAATGCGCAACCGCGCCCGGTGCCCTCCTTTGTGATGGCCTCACCGGCAAGCTCGGAGACATCCTCAAAACTGCCCGCACCAAGGTTGCGATAGAGGACGCGCGGCTCTCGATAGCTGGTGTCGACGTGGATCTCATCAAGCTCGGGATAGACGTGGCCGTTACAGTAAAAAATATCGGCGAGTCCGTCGTGATCAGGATCGAAGAAGCCGCAGCCCCAGCCGACAAAGTGGGTGCGCCGATTGATCCCGGCAGCCTCCGCCATGTCTGTGAAGAGACCTTTCCCGTCGTTATGGTAAAGATTGGGAGCTTCATCAGAAAAGTTGGTCTTGAGGATATCGAAGGCGCCGTCGTTGTCGTAATCCGCAGCGGCAACTCCCATGCCGGCCTCTTCCATACCCTCAGGGCTGTAGGAGACTCCACGCAGGGTGCCTTCTTCGCGGAAGGTGCCGTCGTGATTGTTCATGAAGAGCTGGCTGGGTGTAGAGTCGCTCGCGACGTAAAGATCGGGCCAGCCGTCGTTATCAAAGTCAGCGACAAGGACGCCCATGCCGAAAATGCCGCCCTTCGCACCGATGCCTGACTTCAGCGACACGTCCGTGAAGGTTCCGTCACGGTTGTTGTGGTACAGCGTGCTCCTCTCAGTAACCAGCCCGCGTGGCCCGCACATGACGGGCAGACCGCGATAGTTGCAATAGGGATTGCTCCCGGGATCCTTCGCAGTCTCCAGGGAAAAGTCAACGTAATGCGTAACCATGAGGTCGAGCCAGCCGTCGCGATCATAGTCAACAAAGGCGCAGCCCGTGCTCCAGCGGCCGGGGATGCCAGCGACCTGTGCCTTGCGGCCTACTTCGGTAAAGGTGCCATCACCGTTGTTGTGATACAGCACGTCTTCGCCCCAGTAAGTCACGAAGAGGTCGTCGTAGCCGTCGTTGTCAAAGTCGCCGATGCACACGCCCTGACCCCAGCCGGTCTTTGCCAGACCAGCCTTCGCAGTGACGTCTGTGAAGGTGCCGTCACGGTTGTTGTGAAAGAGCTTATTCTGCGGCTGCTCCCCCGTTGCGCCCTGATCGAGCCGGGTTCCATTGACCAGGAAGATGTCGAGCCAGCCGTCGTGGTCGTAGTCGAAGAAGGCAACACCGGAACCTGTTGTCTCGATGATGTACTTCTTCTTCTGATCTCCGCCCGTGACATGAAGGAAGTTCACGCCTGCCTGCTGAGCGACATCATGAACGGTATAGCCAAGCGGCTTGATCGGCGTTGCTGCTGCAACGGGAAAAGTAGATGCGTAGTGAGAAAGTGAAGGCACGAGGAGAGCCCCCGCAGCACTCTTGAGAAAGCTTCGCCGATCTCGAACAGGAGCGCGTCTCTGCTGCGATCCTCTTGTCCCTCGCGGCACTGTGCTCATCGTGCAGGACCCGCCGCTGACGAATCTGCAGACCCTGTGAGGAGCGCGTCCAGCTTCTTCTTAAACTGGTCGGCACTCCCTTGCTGCAGCCGCTGAAAGGTCGCCATCTCGGTGCCCGCCTCGGGCAGCTTTCCCTGCTCGAGCAAGGCGCGCCCACTGCGCAGCGCGAAG
>CAZZZQ010000681.1:0-2344 GCA_964658405.1 uncultured Sphingomonas sp. | reverse complement strand
TGCGGAAGTAGTCGTACGGGTCGTACGACTCCGCGTAGTAGTGCCACGCGTAGAAGTCCAGGGGGACCTTGTTCTCCGCCACATACTTTACGAATCCGGTCACATAATCCCCCGTAATATTGTCGGGAAAATCTGCAACCGGTCCGCCGATGTGCGCCTCGGGAGCAGCGTCCTTCACAGCACGCGCAATGCCGGCATAGAACTCGTAGTACTGGGCTGCGGTTCCTGTCCACTGGGTCGCGCCAAGGTCCGGCTCGTTCCAGACTTCGTAGTAGCCAACCGCGCCGACCATGCCGTTGTCCCAGCCGCGCTCATAGTGCATCACGATATGGCGAGCAATCTGCGCGTACTTTGCAAAGTCCTTCGGGATCAGCCCGCCTACACCCTGGCTGCGACCGAAGCGGAAGAGGACCTTCCGGTTCTTGCTGACGATGTCCTTCACATAGGCGTCCGTCGCGCCAAAGTTGTACGAGGCCGGATCGTTCACGTCCGCGTCCGGATTTGGGAAGATTACGCGAGGAGCAGCAAAGTCATGAACGATGACGGCGGCAG
The DNA here is from genome assembly GCA_964658405.1 of uncultured Sphingomonas sp. GTDB lineage: Bacteria > Acidobacteriota > Terriglobia > Terriglobales > Acidobacteriaceae > Edaphobacter. Next base: position 1,792 of record CAZZZQ010000681.1, on the reverse strand, counting down.
CGACCTGCGAGGAGTCGTTGTGGCCGAGTGACTCGGCGTTATAGATATCGCCGTTTCCCAGCTGATAGTCAGAGTCCACTTCGCCGACGCCGAAGAAGTCATGCATCCGGACGAAGTCCACACCGACCTCGTCGAATTGACGATGAAGATCGGAGTAGCCCGGGAAGATTGGTTTGGCTGATCCATCAAAGCCCTGCAGCGAGCGGATTGTTCCCGTCTCGTCGGATGCGTTGATCGTTACAGTGCGCAGGTTCGGCTGCGTGGGCTTGACGGTGCGAGGATTGTTTCCCCGGCGATATTTGGGTTGACGACTGGCGTGTGCCGATAGAGGGAGCAAGGCAGCTGTTGCAAAAAGTAGAGCGAGTTTGGGGGCCGTGAAGCGGTTCATGAACGTTCCTTACTATTTGTTGATGATGCTCTGTGTGGCGGACAAGCGAAGCACGTGAATCCTGGCTAACGTGCAGCTTGAAGATGCTGAATTCGGTGGCGGTACGCCTGTCGAAGCCGACTCAGCAGGATTAACCTACGGGGCGGATGAAAACTGCGATGGCAGTCTGTTGCACCTCTTCCTTGAAGTTGGAATTGACACGGCCGGTGATCATTTCCAGCGCGCCCTGACTCGCAACCTGGGCTGAGATGGAATTGACCAGCAGAAAGAAAAGCTTTGCTGGATCAGAGATGAAAGAGACGTTCTCCTCGATCATCTCGTCCATGAGCGGCTTCAGCTCCAGGTAAAACGGCCGAAGCAGTTCCTTTACGAGGAGATCCAGGCGAACACCCGGGTTCAACGATTCACGCAGGATCAGCATCGAAAGATACGGTTTTTCCACGCTTCGCTCGGTAAACCAGAGAAGGAAGGAACGCGCTCTTTCAACCGCCGGGACACTCTTATCCCGAAAGCTTTCGAAGTGGAGGGCATACCCTCTCTGCTCCTCTGCCAGCTGAGCGATGACGGCTACCCACAGGTCAAACTTCGATCCGAAGCTGTGGCCGATAAGCGAGGCATCAACCTTAGCCAGGGCCGCAAGACTACGGAGATCGACCCCTTCGAAGCCGAGGCGAGCGAACGCAGGGAGTGCCTCGCTGAGCAGCGCATCTCTTCCCGAAACTGCCGTTCCAGGTCGCCTTCCTCGGGCCTTCCGGGTTTTCAATTCGCTGGTCATGAGTCGCTACCCTGTTTGTCGTCCAGGGCAATGGAATAATTCACCGCCTGATGAATTATTCCATCTTCCAGCTTCTCTCGCAAAATCTTAGGTAATTCCCTGGGGTGTCATGCTCACAGACCTCAGGAGCGGATTGGTGCAGCTACTGGTCTTCCTTCTCGCTAGGGTGCTTTCCCATAAAGGCGGAGCAGCACGGGGTCGAGCTGGGCTTGAACTCCATGTACTCGATCCGGGTCTGGTCGGGGTCGAAGACGTTGAGCTGGACCTTTCCATCGACTCCAACCTGCGTCTTCTTGCAGTTGGGATCGCTGCAATGATTGGCGGCGAGTCCGGCGACCACCGTGTCCATTTTGTCTGTACCGAGCGAGAAGTGGTTCATCATTCCATAGTTGTGCAGGTCGGGCTGGGCGGGATTGTTCAGCATGTACTCCAGCCAGTCGGTTCCGTCGGGGACCTGGAGGCTGATGTAGTCGGTGCGGTCGGGCGTCTTGCCCCCGTGCCAGTAGGGATGGAAGCCGAGCAGCTCGCGGTAGAAGCGGTCCTCCACGGGGGCGTCGCGCACGATGAAGCCCGCATGGATGATCCGATGCGAGGTGGCATGCGGTGCCGGCACGCCTGCACCGGGATGC
>CAZZZQ010000680.1:0-2347 GCA_964658405.1 uncultured Sphingomonas sp. | reverse complement strand
CGCCATACGCGCCGAAGCGGCCGGCGACTGCCGTCAAATTCTCAGTGCGTGTTGCACCTGCGCTCATCGTGTTTCTCCCTGTGCACAACGCAAAAGCCGCGACTGGTGGGGTCGCGGCTCGTGTGGATTTCGAATCAACTGAAAACTAAGAAATGTTCAGAAGACCTACTCCGCCGAGGCCGCTATTGTGCGCCAATAGCGGAACGTAAACGAAAATCGGCTGAAGTCGCGTGTCATCTTGGCTTTGACGATACACCGACGACACGCTCGCTGCAACCCGTGAGCACGGTGCGATAGGGGACAGTCACATCTTCGGGTAGCGTGATCGGATTGGGAGACTGCCCTCAGATACCGAAAAGCTACGAATTCCGACCTCGGGCTGTTTCTGGTTTGACCGACTGCGCTGAGTTGAGGAACGACTCTTTATTTCTTTTTACCTGCAAGCAACCCGATCGATACTTTCCTGAGCGTAAACCCAGTTTTAAGATCGAAACGTGAATCCTGCATAGGGCGTCCGCACTCAGATACGTGTACGCAGAAGGGACCTGTTATGAAAATCCACCTTGCACTTGTACTCGCTTTGATCGCAGCTGTCACGCCAGCCTTCGCCGAATCCAGACCTCACTCTGCAAGCGCGCATATGCGCCCGCAGCTCTTTCATGATCGCTCGCCGCACGTGCATGAGCGTGGCTCTCAGCCGCATCACCAGGCCTAATGGCCCGTCTCTGCGTCTGGCCCCGAAGTCGGGGGCCTCTCCTGCAGAGATCTGGCCCGCTCGATAAATAGCTTCATCTTCGCAGCATCCTTCTTCCCCGCAGACAACTCAACGCCACTTGCGACATCGACGCCCCACGGCGCGAGCTGTCGGACCGCCTCGGTCACATTCTCCGGCCGTAGACCGCCCGCGAGGATGAGCCTTGGTCCCGCTGTCGACCGCGCGAAGACACTTTTCGCAGCGGACCAGTCGAAGGGGATACCCGTGCCGCCCGTGGCGGCTCCAACCTTCGAGTCCACCAGGACGCGGTCGACGCCTGCGCTGGCTGCAAGGCGATCGATCTGGCTATGAACGGCGGCTTCGATCCGATGCCGTGCTTCATCCTCTGAGGCGACCGTCCAGTGAACCGTCTGGATGATTCCAACGCGTCCCTTGAGGCGATCCTGCAGTCCGCGCAGCAGCGCCATGTCGACGCCGCCGTGCAGTTGGACCGTCGTCAGACCGGCCTCTTCGACCGCCGCAACGATGCGCTCAAGCTCCCACGCCGGAAAGACGCCGACGCGCTCCAACGACTTTGGGAGATGCTGCGTGATTGCGCCAACCTGCGCGGGCGTGACCTGGCGGACGCTCGGTGCGAAGACGAAGCCAACAGCGTCCGCGCCCAGCTCAGCGGCCAGCGCGGCGTCTTCAAGGTTGGTGTTCGCGCAGATCTTGACCCACATGATCAGGCTCCAACGTGCATGGTGCGTCCCAGCATTGCGGCAAGGGCTGCGCCTGGATCAGGCTGTCGCATCAGCGCCTCGCCCATCAGGAAGGCGTGGTAGCCGGCCGCACGCAGCGGCATCATCGCCTCACCCGAGGTAATTCCGCTCTCGGCCACGCGCACAACATCAGCGGGTATAAGCTCTGCCAGCGCGAAGAGTCGATCGGGATGGACGGAGAAGTCGCGGAGGTCGCGGCTGTTGACCCCGATCGCCTCGCAGCCGATATCGATGGCGCGCAGCAACTCGTCGCGGTCGTGGACCTCGCAGAGCACGTCAAGGCCATACCGTCGCGCTGACGCCCGCAGGATCTTGAGAGCAGCATCCGTGTGGGCAGCAACGATCAGCAGAATCGCGTCGGCACCGCTCGCGCGCGCTTCGAGGACCTGGAACGGATCCACCATGAAGTCCTTCCGGAGGCAGGGGATCAAGACAGCCGCGGAGGCGATCTGCAGGTTTTCCAGCGAGCCCTGGAAGAACGGCTCATCGGTCAACACGGATAGAGCTGCGGCGCCTCCTGCCTCGAGCGACCTTGCTAAAGCCTCAGGCTGAAAGTCCTCTCGAATGAGTCCCTTCGAGGGAGACGCCTTCTTCAGCTCGGCGATGACTGCGGGACCATCCTGGGCGATTCGCAGGAGATTCGCCGCAAAGCCCCGGGGGGTGTGGAGCGCGGCCCTCTGCTCGAGCAGGGAGAGGTCTGAGGTCCGTGTACGCTCTGCCACATCGAGCGTTGTGCGGGCGATGATCTGATCGAGTTTCGTAGCCATGCGTTTTCCTGCGTCCTATGCAAGCAAATGGCGCCCGAGAACCGGACGCCATCTGTCTATTTCAAAATTTGGTGCCGAAGGGGGGACTCGAACCCCCACACCCT
>CAZZZQ010000679.1:0-2350 GCA_964658405.1 uncultured Sphingomonas sp. | reverse complement strand
GCAAAGTTCACATTCCTCAGGAAGAAGTCATACGTATCCTCTTTCGAGTCAACGCGCACATCGGTCTTCTGCCCTTCCAGCTGCTGCACATAGTCAAAGCCGTAGGTCTCGCGGAAGGCGCCATTGTGGAAGAAGTCGTCACCCATCCACACGTTCGTCATCGGGGCCTGGGGCGAGATCGCCTTCACGGCCGGGTGCGCGTCGATCCCCGCGCTCATCGCCAGGAAGCCCGGGTACGACACACCGAGCACACCGACCTTCCCGCTGTTCCGTGGCACGTTCTTCAGCAGCCAGTCGATCGTGTCCCGCGTATCCGTCGTCTCATCGACCGCCGTCTTCGACGTATGCGCCACGATTGGCCGGTTCATCACGAACTGCCCTTCGGACTTGTACCGCCCGCGAATGTCCTCGAAGACGAAGATGTATCCGCTGGCCGCGAGCTCGGGCTTGCTTCCATTGACACCATTCGAGCTCGCGCCATCCACGCCATACGGCGTCCGCTGCATCAGGAACGGCAGCTTTTCACCGCTCGCCTCCGACCCGGCAGGCCGCAGGATGATCGCGTGCAGCTTCGCGCCGTCACGGGTCGGAATCATGACCTCCTGCCGCGTGTAGTCGCGGAAGTGGTTCAGCCGCTGGCCCTGATCGCTCGCCCGCTCGAGCGTCCTTGCTCCGCCCGCACGCCGGCCCATCCCCGTCGCAGTCAGACCCGTTACCTTGCCGCCCGCGTCCCGCGTAAATTCGAAGGTCACCAAGCCGTCAGCCGTCGAAAACTTGTCCCCGGCAGCCGAGACCAGCTCCATCCGCGGGCTACGCTCGCCCTCCTCATAGAGGTGGCCGCCATCCTGATAGATCGAGATCGCCGCCTCGGGCTCCGCCGCATCCTTATAGATCCCGACAACGCGGGCCGCATCCGCAGCGGAGATAGACCCCTGGGCCTGCGCACGGCACATCAACGCGCCATTCAAGGTGACAGCAGCCAAAGCGACAAAACACGATCTACGAAGGTCCATGCACTCTCTCCACACATGCCGGCTGCAGCGATGCAGTCGCTGAGCGCGGCACGGAACATCCAATCTGGTCTACGGCCTGAACGCCTGCAAAAATCGCCTTCGTCACAACGTCACGAAGGCGATCTCTGCAGAAAATGAAGCTACCCGATTGCTACGGGTTCCTTCGGGATCGGGCTGGCGTCGCACTTCCAGCCCTCACGGCCGTGCGTTCCGTCGCAGAAGGGCCGCTTCGAGGACAGGCCGCAGCGGCACAACGAGATCGCCGGCTTGCCCGTCAGGTCCCACTCCACGCCGTTTACATCCACCAGCGAGATCAATCCCTCAACCCGAAATGGCCCGTTTGGCCGTACCGTAATCTTTACCGCAGGAGCTGCGCTCACTGCCTCACCCGTAGGAACTACACTCAACGACTCGTCTGCCATAACACTCCCTCAAAATCTGTAGATGAAGTCAGCATAGCAAACCTCCAGTGCTCTCCTGATGACTGCACCGCACGAAGGTCGTGCAGCCGTTCAGGCGCCTTCCCCCTCAAACCCCTGCATCGGGATCAGCAGCGGCGTCGGCGGGATCTCCGCCTTCTCAGCCGGCCCGCTCATCAGCGACAGGTAGACCGCTGCCGCCACGCCGAAGCCGACAAACCACGCATACTCGTAGAGCCAGTGCAGCGGCTGGACGAAGAGCCCGATCAGCGCGACGATCACACCCGCTGCCAGCGCCGCCAGCGCCTTCAGGTTGAAGCCGGCCGTGTACTCATACTCGCCACCGCGGATATAGAGGCTTTCGAGGTCGAGCGAGCGGTGCCGCACGATAAAGTAGTCGACGATCATCACGCCGGCGATCGGCCCCAGCAAACCTGAGTATCCGATCAGCCACCCATTGATATATCGGTCCGGGTCGGCCGCCAGCCGCCACGGCATGCAGAGCACGCCGAGCACGCCGGTGATCAGCCCGCCCATCCGGAAGGAGATCAGGTTCGGCTTCAGGTTGGAGAAGTCGTTCGAGGGGCTGACGACGTTTGCCGCCACGTTCGTGTTCAGGGTCGCCAGCGCAAGAGCGACCAGTCCGATCATCGCGATGATCGGCTGGTGGAAGCTGGCGATCAGGTCGATCGGGCTCCAGATGGCCTTGTGATCCGGCGTGATGATGACGGTTGCCGCCGTCACCGCGATCCCGATGAAGGAGTAAAGCGTCATCGCCGGCGGCAGCCCGAGTGCCTGTCCCAGGATCTGCGCCCTCTGGGTCTTCGCATAGCGGGTAAAGTCGGGGATATTCAGGGCGACCGTCGCCCAGAAGCCGACGATCCCGGTCAGCGACGGAACGAAGAGCCGCCAGAAGTT
>CAZZZQ010000678.1:0-2352 GCA_964658405.1 uncultured Sphingomonas sp. | reverse complement strand
GGTTTCGTACAGCAACATTGACGAATTTGGTCACGTGTCTGCGCAGCCGCTACGCCTTTCTCGAAGAAAGTGCTCTTTCGGAGCGTGTTTTGCCTGGTTTGTCCAATTGGCATTTCAGTTGCAAATAGTGCCAATCGTGAAATCACCATTGCAACGCATCACGACCTTGCTGCAGCCGGATCGATCTGACATTTGGATTGTCACTGCTTATTCCGTCGCCATTGGCCTGCTCACCCTTGCACTGCCAGTTGCGTCTCAATCCCTGATCAACACGGTTGCTTTTGGCACGGTGTTACAGCCCATCATCGTGCTATCGATCCTGCTCTTCGCGGCACTCGCCGCTGCATCTGCGTTGCAGGCTCTCCGTCATTGGCTCGTAGAGATGCTGCAGCGTCGCATCTTCGTGCGCGTCGCAGGTAATGCAGGCGATCGGCTGCTTCATGCGCAAAGCTCCTTCTTCGACAACGTGCATGGGCCGGAGCTCGTGAACCGGTTCCTCGATGCGGCGATTGTGCAGAAGAGCGTTGCCGTCCTCCTCATCGATGGCCTGACCATCGTGATGCAGACCATCGCTGGCCTTCTTCTGCTCGCGGTGTACCATCCCCTGCTCCTGCTTTTTGATGCCGTCCTCTTTGTGATGATCTTGATCATTCTCTTTGGCCTGGGACGTGGCGCGATTCATACCAGCGTTGCAGAATCGCAGGCGAAGTACGAGATGCTGGCATGGTTAGAAGAACTTGCACGGAATCGCGGCACGTTCCGTTCACATGCGGGCAAGAGCTTCGGCTGGTCGCGCACCAACGAGCTTGCAGCATCCTATATCCGGAAACGCTCCTCGCACTTCCGTGTCGAGTTTCGACAGATCCTTGGATCGCTCGCGCTTCAGGCCTTCGCACTGTCGGCGCTGCTTGGCTTCGGTGGCTACCTCGTGACCAAGGGGCAACTCACACTTGGCCAGTTAGTCGCGGGTGAACTGGTCGTCGGCACAGTGGTCTATGGCTTTACGAAGCTGAATAAATCGCTTGAAAGCTACTACGATCTTTCAGCCGCCGTCGACGAACTAGGCTTCCTCGAAGACCTCCCGGTTGAGCAGGAACGCGGTAATCATTCGCTTGAAGCAGGATCGCCTCCAGCTCTTCAGCTCTTTGGCTTGGAGTACTCCTACATAAGTGGTCAGAACCTCTTGCGTCGTCTCAATCTGAACGTAGGGGCTGGCGAAAAGGTCGCGGTGCATGGCGCGCTTGGCTCAGGCAAGTCCACATTGCTCGACCTTATCTCATCCCTCCGCACGCCTAACCTGGGGCATCTCGAGCTTGATGGTCACGACTATCGCGAAGTCTGTCTCGAAAGTCTGCGCACACAGGTAGTGATCATTCGCAGCGCCGAAATCTTTGCCGGCACCTTACTGGAAAACCTGAGCCTCGGCGCAAACGTCGATAACAAACGGGTGCGCACAGTGCTTGAGCAAGTGGGACTACAAGCAGCTGTAAGTAGCTTGCCAGATGCGATGCACACTCGCCTCGCAACGGGAGGTTCCCCACTGACGCGCACGCAGTCGTTGCGCCTCATGATTGCGCGCGCTCTTTTGTCGAACCCCGGCGTGCTCCTTGTCGATGGCGTGCTGGACGCAATCGAGGGCATCGAGACCAACGATCCACTGGTGCACACTCTGCTTGCACCCGATGCCCCCTGGACTCTCATTCTCACATCCGACAACCCGGAGATTCTCAAGCGTTGTGAATCCATCTATCTTCTCGCAAATGGCTCTCTACACCAGAGTCCTTACTCCAATCGCGGCGGCCAGGAGAACCCACAGTGATCACGGCGAATTCAGAAGTAGCATCAACCCGCAAGCTTTCCATCATAGAGTCCCTGCACACGCCAAATGCGTTTCGCATGCTGGCCCTGGCATTGGGTGGCATCCTTCTGCTGGTCATCGCAGCGTTATTCTCGCCCTGGCAGCAGAACATCGACGGAACGGGCCGCGTCAGCGCGCTCACACCGATTGAACGGCAACAAGCAATCGATGCCTCCGTCGACGGTCGCGTGGTGAGCTGGCACGTCCTTGAAGGAACGCACGTCGCCAAGGGCGATCCTATCGTCGACATCGCAGACCTTGATCCAACCATGCCGGAACGACTACGACTGGAGCGAAATGCGGCGGTCGAACGCATCCGCGCCGCGACCGAGCGCGAAGCCCAACTCGGTGGACGTCGCCTTGAAGTAGAGGCACAGCTGAACAACGACATCGACGCCTACAGCTTTCGCATCCAGCAGGCGAACGACCGCGTTGAGGGTGCAGAACGTGCCGTCGAATCCGCGCAGGCCAAGGAGATCGTCGCAAAGAAGAAC
>CAZZZQ010000677.1:0-2355 GCA_964658405.1 uncultured Sphingomonas sp. | reverse complement strand
CTGCTCGCAGTACTCCGGCACCTGGCCGACCGCGCTCCCCATCCCGCGCTCACTCATCCCGTGAGGACAGCCGAAGTTCAACTCGATCCCGTCCGCACCCGTGTCCTGGATGCGCTTGACGACCTCGGTCCACGCCTCGATCGTCGGCTCCACCATCGCCGAGATAATCACCGCACGGTCCGGCCACGCACGCTTCACCTCGGCAATCTCCCGCAGGTTCAAATCGATTGGCCTGTCCGAGATCAGCTCGATATTGTTGATGGCAAGCATGCGCTGCCCGCCATAGTGCCAGGCCCCATACCGGTTCGAAATATTCAGCACCGGCGCACCAATCGTCTTCCACACCGCGCCGCCCCAGCCCGCCTCAAACGCCTTGTGGATCTGCGCCCCGGAGTTCGACGGCGGCGCTGACGCAAGCCAGAAAGGGTTCGGCGATCGAATGCCCGCGAAGTTGATACTAAGATCAGCCATCAGACCTCCCCTTGCAGCACAGCCGACTCGACCAGCTTCTCGTGCAACGCCAGCGCAGCCATCTTGCCATCCTGCACCGCCATCACCGTCGACGCAGCACCCCGATGGCGGATGCAATCCCCAATCGCATACACGCCCCGCGTACTCGTCTCAAAAGACTCATCGACCCCAATAAATCCATCCACAGTCTGCAGGCCCAGCAGCCGCGCCAGCGCAGGCTTCTGCTGCCCGATCGCACTTACAATTTGATCCACTTCAAGCACAAACTCCGCTCCCGGAATTGGCCTTGAACCCGCCCGGCCCGAGGCATCCGGCGCACCAATCTCCATCGCATTGCAGCGCAGCCCAGTCACAACGCCCTCCTCCACAACAACCCCAATCGGCTGCGCCAGAAATCGAAACTCAATCCCTTCGCCCTTCGCAAACTCATACTCGTGGCTGTACGCCGTCATCTCCTGCTCTGTGCGCCGATACACAATCGTGACCCGCTCCGCACCCAGCCGCTTCGCAATCGTGGCGCAGTCGACCGCAGTATTTCCCGCTCCGATTACAGCCACATGCCTCCCCACCTTGATGCCTGAAGGATCAGCCTTGCTCCGCTCCACATACTCCAGCCCATCGACGATCCACTCCTCACCCGGCATCTTCAAAGCAGGCGTCCTGCCCAGCCCTACGCTCAACACCACCATGTCAAACTCACGCTGCAGCTCGCCCATGCTGAGGTCGACCCCAAGCTCAACGCCCGTCCGAATCACAACCCCAAGCTGCTCCATCATCCGAGCCTCGGCCAGCGCAATCTCGATCGGCTCCCGCAGCGAAATAATCCCGTACGTCGAAAGCCCGCCAGCCATCTCCCGCCTCTCAAACACAGTCACGCTGTGCCCACGCCGTGCAAGCTCCCCCGCACACGACAGCCCCGCCGGTCCCGCCCCGATCACCGCCACCGTACGACCAGTCGCAGGAGCAATCTCCACCACCTGCAACCCGCGATCAGAGACAAAATCCATCGCATACCGCTGCAGCCGGCCAATCGCAATCGGCTTCCGAACATCCGTCAGCACGCACGCACCCTCGCAGAGCTCCTGCACCGGACAGACCCGCGCACAGGTCGCGCCCAGCAGGTTCGCATCAAGAATCGTCTTCGCCGAACCGACAAGATTCTCGGTCGCGATCTTCTTGATGAATCGCGGAATGTCGATATGCGTAGGACAAGCCTGCGTGCACGGAGCGTCATAGCAATACAGGCAACGGTGCGCCTCGCGAAGCGCCGCCACACGCGTCAGCGGGGGCAGTAACTCCTGCATCGGTGCATCAGGCTGACGATTCGTATCCATAGCCCTCGGAGTGATGGTTGGAGTTCGCAGCAGAAAGAGTGTGAAGCCTCATGCTAGATGCAAATCGCCGCAACAGCAAGAATTCACCCCTCGCCGCAAACAAGCGCCCGCGAACCTTCCATCCCGCACAGCCCCGTCCTGTACTCTGGCTTATGTCAGGTGCCGAACCGTCCCGGCGGGCATCTAAAGCACTTAGAGGGTTGCCATGAAGCGCGCAGATACATTCGCAGCACTGGACAATGAGTTCGACGTCCTGGTCATTGGTGGAGGCGCAACCGGCCTCGGAATCGCAGTCGACGCCGTCACCCGCGGCTACACCACCGCACTCGTCGAAGCCGGCGACTTTGCCCAGGCCACCTCGAGCCGCGCAACCAAGCTCGTCCACGGCGGCGTCCGCTACCTCGCCAGCGGCCAGATCCACCTCGTCTACGAGGCGCTCCACGAACGCGCCGTCATGGTCCGCAACGCCCCGCACCTCGTCCACCCGCTGCCGTTCATCACCCCGGCCTCCCACGCCTACGAGCTCCCCTACTACGGCTTCGGCCTCAAA
>CAZZZQ010000676.1:0-2357 GCA_964658405.1 uncultured Sphingomonas sp. | reverse complement strand
CTGTTTAAACAACTGCGCACTAGCTGGACTTTGCATCCGTTGGAAGCGTCGACTCTGGCGCCCGGATCACTCCACCGAGCGCAGTCAGCGCACCGATGATACCTGCCCACCAGCCCGTCAGCTCCTCCTCCTGGAAGGTCCGTTCCGACGACTGGAAGACGCAGCGCAGCAGCAGCGCATGGTGCCCTGCCGGGACCGAGCGGCCCTTCGGATCACGGAAGATCTCAACCGGCGTGAGCCGTGCAAGGTCAGCAATTCCAAGCGCGCGGATCGCCGCGGCGATGGCCTCCCACTGCGTCGTATCCGGGAAGGTGAACGAGAAGTCGCGCTCGACCGCCTGGTAGCGCGAGAGGTCGCGTGCCGTCACCTTGCGGAGCGGAAGCGTGTACAGATGCGCGAGATCAATCTCGGCAAGATAGATGGGCTGGCGAAGCTTACGCTGCTGGCTCTGCGTCGCTGCAAGCTCTCCAAAGGCAGCGACCGGCGTCTCGCCAACCAACGCCGTAGCTGACCGTCCCGCCTGAAGCCACGTCGGGGCTTCGGCCTTGAAGGCGAGCGTGCCGGCTCCAAGGTCAAAGAGCGAGAGCAGCGACTCGACCACGCCCTTCAGTTCGTAGAACGGCGCATCGGCGCTGCTGTGGAGCGAGGTCGAAGCAACAGCACCGGTCAAGCCGAGCGACAGGCCCGCGGTCTCGTCAACTCCATTGGTCGAGCCAGTGAAGACCTGGCCCTGCTCGAAGAGGCGCACCTCGCGAACGTCGCGATTTAAATTGTGCGCCAGCATGGTGAGCATCCCCGGGACGAGCGACGGGCGCAGCAGCGTTGCCTCCTCAGACAGCGGGTTCTCCATAGCAACAGTTCCCTTCCCTGGCGTGGCAAAGAGGTCACTGTCCGCCTGCGAGGCGAAGGTGCTGGAGATCGACTCGCTATACCCCAGCGCGAGCAGCCGCGTGCGGACAGCCGCCTCCTTCGCTGCGGTCGGATGCGCGATGACGATGCCGGGTGTTGGCAGCGTGTTCGCAAACCGGTTGTACCCGTAGACGCGCGCCACCTCTTCGATCAGGTCGATCTCACGCTCAAGATCAAGCCGCCAGCTGGGAAGCCTGACGGTGAAGAGGTCCTCCGTGACCGGGGTCATGACGCAGCCGAGCGCCGTCAGGAACTGCTCGACAACGCCGCGGGTGATCCCTTCCGAATTGACGGTCGTTCCAAGGTGCCGCTGCACCTGCCAGACAGAGAGCTCGATCTGCGGGCGTTCCGCGGTCTTCGCGGCAACCTCTTCGCTGACGAGGTCAATCAGCTCGCCTTCGACGCTCCCGCCAGACTGCAGAATCAGCTGTGAGACGAGCGCGTTGGCGATCGGAGCGGCATTGAAGTCCGCTCCGCGCTCGAACCGGTGCGAGGCGTCGGTGTGAAGCAGGTGTCGGCGCGAGCTGCGACGGATGCTGGCCGGATCAAACCAGGCAGCCTCGACGAGGATGTTCTTGGTCTCGGGCGTGATCATCGAATCCCAGCCCCCCATGACCCCGGCAAGGGCCAGCGGCTTCTCCTCATCGGCGACGACCAGATCATCCGCCTCAAGCGTGCGCTCGGTGCCGTCAAGCAGCTTCAGCTTCTCGCCAGCGCGAGCCAGCCGGACGACGATGCCGCCTGCAATCTTATCCAGGTCAAAGGCGTGCGTGGGGTGGCCCATGCCAAGCAGCGTAAAGTTCGAGGCGTCGACGGCGTTCGAGATCTGCTTCTGGCCGAGGAGCTGGAAGTACTCGGAGATATCGCCCGTGCTTGGCGCGACGGTGACGCCGCGCAGAACCTGCGCCGTAAAGCGGCCGCAGAGATGCGGGGCCTCGATTCGGACCGGGTAGGGTTTCGCAGCGGCAGCGGTCGGCAGCGTCGTGGTAAACAGCGCCAGCGGAAGGTTGTAGATCGTTGCCGCCTCGCGCGCGATGCCGTAGTGGTTCATGGCGTCGACCCGGTTGGTCGTAATGTCCATCTCGAAGAGGTGGCCGTTGCCCTCCCCGAGCGCGTGAACGCCCTCAACTGCGATGCCACGGAGGGTCAGGTCGTCGGCGAGCTGCTGGTCGTCGACAGGAATTGCGGGGACGTAGGTGCGGAGCCACTTGGTAAGAATCTTCATGATGAACGTCTTCCAGTGTACTTGGCTGGCTTGCGCAGGTGGGGGCCGGGCGGCGATGATTGCTGCGAGTCAGTGGAGGAAGTAATGGCGATGCGGAGCGTTCTGGCGGGTCTGGCGGTTACGATTTTGTTGAGCAGTGGCTGTGTAGCGCAAGGCAGCTGGAGCGCCGGACCGGAGCACCCGGTCATCAAAGTCTGGCCAAAGGGTGCGCCGGGGCCGAAGA
>CAZZZQ010000675.1:0-2358 GCA_964658405.1 uncultured Sphingomonas sp. | reverse complement strand
GTCAGCTGGTCAGCGGTGAGGGCCATGTCGTCTGCGGCCGCTGCCGGAACTGCCTCGCCGGCCGCCGCCACCTTTGCGCTCATACCAGCGGTGTTGGAGTCAATCGGAACGGCGCCTTCGCCGAGTTCATCGTCCTTCCCACGACCAACATCTGGCAGCACACGGAAGGCATCGGCCAGGACGTGGCCTCGATCTTCGATCCCTTCGGCAACGCCGTCCACACAGCGCTCGAGTTCCCGGTGCTTGGTGAAGATGTACTTGTCACCGGAGCAGGTCCCATCGGCATCATGGCCGCTGCCGTTGCGCGCCATGCGGGCGCTCGCTACGTGGTCATCTCCGATCCGAACCCATATCGCCGTGCACTTGCCGAGAAGATCGGCGTGACCATGGCGGTAGACCCGCGTGCGACCACCCTCCAGGAGGTCCAGCAAAAGCTCCACATGCAGGAGGGCTTTGACGTCGGCCTCGAGATGTCCGGCAATCCGCAGGCCTTCCGCGACATGCTCGCAAACATGAGCCACGGTGCGCGCATTGCCATGCTTGGAATTCCGTCCGAAGACATCTCGATCAACTGGAACCAGGTCGTCTTCAACCAGCTCACGATTCGCGGCATCTATGGCCGTGAGATGTACGAGACCTGGTACAAGATGACGGTGATGCTCGAATCCGGTCTCGATATCTCGCCGGTCATCACGCACCGCCTGAACTGGCGCGACTACGAAGAGGGCTTTGCGGCGATGCGCTCTGGCGACTCGGGTAAGGTCATCCTGGATTGGGCTGACGTCTCTGCGTAAGGTATTCATCCTCCCTTAAGGCAGCCGCCTCTATCTTCGAGGTGTGAATGCAACGACGAACCAGGCGCATGCTGTTGGGCGAGCACTCGCTCTCCTCCTCGCATGCGCCTTACATCTTGGAGCTCAGTCGATAGCACCGCCTGCCGCGGCTGCGATCGATTTGAATCAGGCACTCAGCCGGGCCCAGTCGAATGAGCCGACCTTTGCCGCAGCAGCGGCGGCAAGTCGTGTCGCGGCACTTGATCGGAGCATCGCTCGAGGCGCATTGCTTCCTTCAGCGACCTATCACAACCAGATTCTTTACACACAGCCGAACGGTGCCACGAACCAGGCGGGTTCGACCGGTACCCAATCCGCACCGCGCTTTATCGCCAATAACGCGGTGCACGAATACGCGAGCCAGGGCGTCGTCAACGAGACATTCAGTGTCCAGGGGTTGACCGCTGTCAGCCGCGCCTCGGCAGCGGCGGCCATCGCGACAGCCGAACTTGAAATTGCCAGGCGAGGTCTCGTCGCAACCGTAGTTGGCCTCTTCTACGGCTCACTCGCCGCAGATCGTAAGCTGACCGTAGCTCAGCGGGCCGCCGCCGAGGCAGCCAGCTTTACCACCCTCGCGCAGCAGCGTGAGGCCGCGCGCGAGGGTGCGCACGCCGACGTCGTAAAGGCCCAGCTTCAGCAGCAGCAGCGCGATCGGGATGTGCTGGATGCTCGACTTCAGGCCCAGCGGTCCCGGCTTGAGTTAGGGGTACTGCTCTTTCCTGATCCGCGAACGGCCTATACCCTCTCCGCTCCAGCAAACCCTTCACCCCTCGCCCCGCGAGACCAGGTGGAAGCAGCAGCCGGCGTAGCCAACCCGGAGCTTCGAAGCGCGGTTGCATCCCTCCGGGCAAGTTCGCTCGACGTGAAGGCAGCGCGGGCGGCCTACCTGCCGGACCTCGGCCTTAACTTCACCTACGGTATCGATGCCCAGCAGTTTTCTGCAAACGGGCCGCAGGGGGTCAGGAATCTCGGTTATTCCGCCGCCGCGACCATCGACATCCCACTCTGGGACTGGCTTAACACGCAGCATCGCATCAAGCAGGCGGAGATCCTCCGTGACTCGGCAAAGGTGGCGTTGACCGCGACCCAGCGCCGCCTCATTGCCCAGCTCGACGAAGGCTACGCTGAAGCGGTCGCCTCGCGGGACCAGCTTCAGTCGCTCGACGCGAGCGTAACGACTGCCGCCGACAGCCTTCGCCTGACCCGTCTCCGCTATACCGCCGGGGAGGCTACCGCACTCGAGATTGTGGACGCGCAAAACTCTCTTACGCTGGCTGAACTCGCCCGCGAAGACGGCACGCTCCGGTACCAGGCAGCCCTTGCAAGTCTCCAGATCCTGACAGGAACCCTCTAGCCATGCGCCTTTATCGATCACTCCTGACCGGTGCCTTCCTTCTGATGGCGCTCGGCTGCACGAAGAAGGACGCGACGCCGGACCCGGAGGTCGCCGTCCAGGCGTCGCATCCGGAACAGGGGAGCATCTCCGACATGATCACCGCCGACGCCACCCTGGCCCCACTCGCAC
>CAZZZQ010000674.1:0-2375 GCA_964658405.1 uncultured Sphingomonas sp. | reverse complement strand
TGTCGTCCGCAACGATGGTCGTCGGGCCATTGGCTCCTTCGCAAAGAATGCGGCAGTTCAGCTCCTCGGCATTCCGGCTGGTGATGACGTTCTCGGTCGCAGCCGGGATCAGGATCTCGCAGCTCCGCGTCAGCAGCTCGTGCTTATCCGCAACCTCCGCCCCCTTGAAGCCCACAATCGTCCCCGCAACCCGCCGATGCTCGATCAGCGCGGGAACATCGACCCCGGCAGCGTTGTAGAGCCCGCCGTCATACTCGGCAATCCCGATGATCGTGTAGCCCTTCTCGTGCAGCAGCTTCGCGGCGTTCGAGCCGACGTTGCCGAAGCCCTGGACGATTACCCGGCACCCCGCAACCGGCATCCCGAGGTAGCGCAGCGCCTGGTCGCAGACCACCGAGATTCCCCGGCCCGTCGCCTCACGCCGGCCACGCGAGCCACCAATGTTGACCGGCTTGCCCGTCACCACCGCCGTCACCGTCTGCCTCATGTGCATGGAGTAGGTATCCATGATCCACGCCATCGTCTGCTCATCCGTGCCCATATCGGGAGCGGGAACGTCCTTCTCCGGCCCGATAAACTCGATCATCTCGGCGGTATACCGGCGCGTCATTCGCTCCAGCTCGCCCTGCGACATCTTCTTCGGATCGCAGATGATGCCGCCCTTCGCGCCGCCAAAGGGGATATTGACCACGGCGCACTTCCAGGTCATCCAGCTCGCCAGCGCGCGAACCTCGTCGAGCGAGACGTCCGGCGAGTAGCGGATGCCGCCCTTCGCCGGGCCCCGGGCCACCGAATGCTGCACGCGATAACCGGTAAAGACCTCGATCGTCCCATCGTCCATGCCGACCGGAATGTGCACGATCAGCTCACGAGCCGGGTTGCGGAGAACCTTCCAGATGCCGTTGTCGAGGTTCAGCTTCTTCGCAGCGTAGTCAAACCGGGCGGCCTGCGCCTCCCACGGGTTGATCTCCTGCTCAAAGGTAAGGGTGGACGTGCGGGGGGGAGTCAGTGTTGCCATGGCGATTTATTCCTTTTCTAGTCCCTGCTCTATCAACGTCCGGGCGACCTTCGCAGATGCCGCAGGGTGTTTCATCGATACTCGACAGCCGGCATTGGCTGCCGGGTTCTGCCCAAACTCGAGGAGTATATGCCGCTGAAAAGACCACAGGCAACACCCCTCACCTCTAGATCAGACGCTCGCGAATCCACAACGAGCCATGAATCTTACATAAACACCACCCGGGGCACGACCCACCTCTGCGCACCCTTCACCGGTACGTTTACCATGTTGAGGGAGATCCCGTGCCTAAGACCGTTGTAAGTACACCCGACAGCAAAGCCTTCGCGAAGCTGGCCAAAAGCCATACGCTGGTGCCGGTCTACCGCACCGTTACGGCAGACCTCGAGACCCCGGTCTCCGCCTTCCTGCGCATCGCCAACGAGGAGCCGGAGGCCTTTCTCCTCGAATCCGTCGAGGGCGGCGAGCACGTCGGCCGCTATACCTTCATCGGCATCCAGCCCTATAAGAAGATGATCTCCCGTGGCCGCACCATCACGGTCGAGCAGGGCCGGAAGCGCAGCGTCTTCGAGGGCGACATCTTCGAAGAGCTTAAAAAGTCCCTCAGCGGCCACACCCCAGCCCGCCTCCCCGCTCTGCCACCCTTTACCGCCGGGGCCGTCGGCTTCTTCTCCTACGACGTCGTCCGCCAGATCGAGACCCTGCCGTCCCTCGCCAAGGATGAGCTCGGCGTTCCCGACGCCTGCCTGATGTTCTTCGATCAGGTGCTCGCCTTCGACCACGTCAAGAAGGAGATCCACCTCGTCGTCACCGCGGACCTCACCCGCGAGGATCAGAAGGGCGCCTACGACCGGACCGTGCGCCGTCTGAACAAGCTGGAGCGCCGGCTCGAACAGGCTCTCCCCAAACAGAAGCGCCGCGCCATCACCGGCAAGCTGAAGCTGACCCCCCGCACCTCGAAGGCCGCCTTCCTGAAGGCCGTCAACAAGACGAAGGAGTACATCGGCTCCGGCGACGTCTTCCAGTGCGTCCTCTCGCAGCGCTTCGACTGCACCCCCGGCGTCCCCGCCTTCGATATCTACCGCGCCCTGCGCATCGTCAATCCGTCGCCCTACATGTACTTCATGCGCTTCGGCATGGACACGCCCGCCGACCAGAAGAAGCCGCGCGTCGGCCATATCGTCGGCTCCTCCCCCGAGCTGCTGGTCCGCGTCCACGACCGTGGCGTGGAGTACCGCCCCATCGCCGGCACACGTCCCCGCGGAGCCGACGAGGCCAGCGATCGCGCCATGGAAGCCGATCTCCGCGCCGACGAGAAAGAGGTCGCCGAACACATCATGCTCGTCGACCTCGGCCG
>CAZZZQ010000673.1:0-2378 GCA_964658405.1 uncultured Sphingomonas sp. | reverse complement strand
CCAGCGGCGTACGTCGGCAGATGGATTCGCCTTGCCCACCCGCAGCTCCGAAATCACATTAGTGTCGAGTAAAAACACTATTCCAGCTCCGCCGACTTGAATCCCATACTGTCCAACTTTGGCGGGTCGAACTCGAATTGGCCGCCGGGGAGCGAATCCATAATGTCGAGCAGGCTTCGCGGCTTTTCGCCGGCCAGCTTGTAGTAATCCTCGATCTTCAGCAAGGCAAACGTCGGCTTGCCCCGATCCGTGACGAACACCGGGCCGGCTGTCGTAGCCCGCTTCGCCTGCGCCAGATCACGGGCGAAATCCCGCGATGAAACTGTTGTGATGGACATGGTTGCTCTCCCTGCACCTGCAATGTATGTATGTTATGACAAAGTGATCTCAATGGGAAAGCTTTTAGGTACGTCGCATGAAGAGCTGGTCAGAGATACGTGCTGAGCTTCCGCCGGAAACCAGGCGCGCCTGGATGAAAAGCTCGCGCTGAGGCCGCTGGTTACGCTGAAGTGGGGAAGAGGCATTCAGTGGACGCTTACCGTAGGGTTCGTTTGCTCGCCCTTGATCTTCGGATCTTCATATTCTTGAAGATCAGCCCAGGAGCGTTGCTGGTGTACTCGTGCTTCGGTTGTGGTGTTCTGCTGGCGGAAGATGCGAAACGGGTACACCAGGTAGTAAAAACAGCGTGACGCTGCTGGCTGCGCTAGCGCCAGCCCGAGCCTCAAAGGTCGGCGCTCATCGCAGCGCGTAAGCACACCGACGACGAGCGGAGCAACCGCCGTCGCCCGTGATATCACTGTGGAATGAGGGCTGAAGAATCGATCCGCTCCCACGAGAGAACCCCCGGGATGACCACGGAGAAGCCTCACTTCGCCGTGCTCGACGGACTCCGCGGAGTCGCAGCCCTCTGCGTCGTCATCTTCCACTTTTCAGAGATGGTCATCTGGGACTACAGCAGGCTCTGGTTCGGCCACGGCTTCCTCGCAGTGGACTTCTTCTTCTGTCTCTCCGGCTTCGTCATGGGCTACGCCTACGACGACCGCCTCCGGACCATGGGCCTCGGCCGCTTCCTGAAGGCACGCCTGATCCGGCTGCATCCGCTCGTCATCCTCGGCTCCGTGCTCGGCCTCGTCGCCTTCTATGCGAACCCCTTCGGCATCCCGCCGGGCTACAGCGCCGCCCGCATGACCCTGCTCTTCGTCGCCTCGATCCTGCTCATTCCGTTCGGCACCATGCAGGAGCGCGGCGGCAACCTCTTCGGCCTCAACGCACCCGCCTGGTCGCTCTTCTGGGAGTACATCGCCAACCTGCTCTTCGGCCTCGTGCTCTACCGCATCCGGCGCAATCTCCTGCTGGTGCTCACCGTGATCGCGGCGGCAGCCCTCTGCTGGGTCGGGCTCCGCGCCGGCAACCTCGCCGGTGGCTGGAGCTCGCATAACCTCCGGGACGGCGGTGCCCGCGTGGCCTTCTCCTTCCTGGCCGGCCTGCTCGTCTTCCGGATGGGCTGGCGGCTGCGTACACGCCTCGGCTTCGGAGCCCTCAGCCTCTTCCTGCTCCTCGCCCTCACCATGCCCTACGCGCGCAACGGCTGGATTCGCGAGGCCGCCATGATCCTCCTGGGCTTCCCTCTGCTCATCGCCCTCGGCGCAGGCGCATCCATCACCCCGCTCGCGCAACGCGTCTGCCGGATCTTCGGCGACCTCTCCTACCCGCTTTACATGACCCACTACGCCGTCCTGTGGATCTGGGGCGACTACGCCGCAAAGCATCACCTCGCCGGCACGCCCCTATGGATCGGAGTCGCCATCGGCGTCAGCATCACCGTCGCCTTCGCCTGGGGCGTCTTCATCCTCTACGATCAACCCGTCCGCCGATTCCTCCGCGCAAAAGCCTAGCCTCGACCGCCCGTCAGCCGCTCCCAGTTGCCATGCGCAATCTTCTCGCGGTCGGCCTCGCTCACCGCAAGCTCCTCAAGGAAGCGCCTCGGCCCGCCGCCCGGCCGGTACTGGTACGGATAATCAGTCGAGAACAGCACCCGATCAATCCCGACCACCTCCACGGCATGCCGATAGTTGCTCTCGCTGAACATCCCGCTCGGCGTGACGTAAAGGTTCTGACGCATCGTATCGACCACCGACCGCTCGAGCGACGTCACCCGCGAGAACGCCTTCAGCCGCTCGATGTAGAACAGCACCACCTCGCCCCAGTGGCCCAGGATGATCTGCAGGTCAGGGAACCGGTCGAAGACCCCCGCAAGCGCCAGCCTTACAAACTGGAGACCACAGTCGTAGTGCCACCCGATCCCGAAGGTCGACAGCGCAAGCTCCACCATCGGCTCGAACCCCGAGTAGTAAGCCTCCCGCACCGCGCGCGGGGGC
>CAZZZQ010000672.1:0-2379 GCA_964658405.1 uncultured Sphingomonas sp. | reverse complement strand
CGGAATCGCCGGTCTGCTGGAGCTGGTACTGGACCATGATGGCAAGGACGATATCTATCGGCTTGCCGATGACCTCGCCTTCGAGATCGACGATTTGTTGCCGATCGTCGACGCAGCACAACTGCTCGGCTTCCTCACCGTCACCGAGGGCGATGCGGCAATCACTCCGACCGGTGCGGAGTACGCCAACTCCGAGATTCTGCGCCAGAAAGAGTTGTTCCGAACTGCAGCGGTTACAAATGTTCTGCTGCTGCGGCAGATTGTGCGTGCCATCGAAGCAAAGAGCGATCGCACGGTTTCGGAGGAGTTCTTTCACGACATGCTGGATGAGCAGTTCAGCGAAGAGGAGACGCTGCGCCAGATGGAGACGGCCATCAACTGGGGTCGTTACGCCGAGCTGTTCGACTTCGACGCTTCGCGCCGACGGTTCATTCAGCCGGAGAAGTTGCATCACGAGTCCGAGCCGGACGTGGAGATCCGCGAGTGATTCAACTGCCCGACAGCTTCAGCTATATCCGCGGACGCGAGACCTTGGCGCGGGCACAGGTGCTGAAACGGACCTGGCCCTTCGTGCTGGATCTGTGCGTCGCTGCAATTGGTCTGGCCTTTTTCTATGGCGTTGTGTTGATTGCCAAGTATTGGTTTGGACATTCCGAACCGGAGATCGTGATCTCGCAAAGCCCCCGAGCGCTGCCCTTATACGCGCTCTACTCGGTGGTACGCATTGGGCTCGCCTACCTGCTCAGCCTGGTCTTCGCGGTGGGCTACGGCTACCTGGCCGCCTATAACAAACGTCTGGAAGCACTGATGATCGCGGGGCTCGACATCCTGCAGTCGATACCGGTGTTGAGCTTCCTGCCGGGTGTGATGCTGGCGATGGTCGCGTTGTTTCCGACACGGCAGATTGGCGTCGAGATGGGTGCCATCGTGCTCATCTTTACCGGCCAGGTCTGGAACATGGCCTTCAGTTTCTACTCTTCCATCAAGAGCATCCCGAAAGAGTTGAACGAGGCGGCCAGCATCTACCGCTTCTCGCGGCTGCAGCGGCTGGTGCAGTTGGAACTGCCCTACGCAGCGATTGGCCTGGTGTGGAACTCGATGGTCTCGGTAGCGGGCGGCTGGTTCTTTTTGATGGCGTGCGAGATGTTCGTGCTGGGGACACGGGACTTCCGGCTGCCCGGATTGGGCTCGTATCTGCAGACCGCCGCAGGAACGGGCAACGGAATCGCCATTGCCTGGGGGCTGATTACGATGATCGCCATCATCGTGGCAACGGACCAGTTCATCTGGCGTCCGGTCATCGCCTGGAGCGACAAGTTCAAGTTTGAACAGGTGGAGAGCAGCGCGCGCATCAAGTCGCCTCTGCTGCACCTGGTGCAACACTCCAGCGCTCTGCGGGCGCTCTCGAAGATCACAACTGCTCCTCTGAGTGAACAGTTCTACCGGCGCTACGCGCAGGAGCGGAAGCAGCGCATTGCACAAGCAGCGTTGGAGCGCGACACCGAAGCCAATGGCTCGCCGTGGGGACGGTTGATTCTCATCGTGGTGGCAGGTGCGATTGTCAGCTACGCTGCATTTCATGCGCTGGGGTTGCTGCGACAGATCACCGTCAGCCAGTTCCAGCAGATCATGAAGGGCGCAGCGGCGACTTTTCTTCGCGTAAATGTCTCCCTGCTGCTGGCCGCGGCCTGGACGATCCCGGCAGGCGTGGCCATTGGCTTTCATCCCCGGCTGGCGCGCATCGCTCAACCGCTGGCGCAGATCGCCGCCTCGGTCCCGGCGACGGCACTCTTCCCCATTATCCTGCTGGCCTTGATCCGTATGGGCGGCGGGTTGGGGATTGGTTCGATCGCGCTAATGATGCTGGGGACCCAGTGGTACATCCTGTTCAATGTCATCGCCGGCGCCATGGCCATCCCTTCGGACCTGCGCGAGGTGGCGACGCTGTTCCGCTTCACGACGGTGCAGCGTTGGAAGACCGTGATTCTGCCGGGCATCTTTCCGTTCCTGATTACCGGACTGGTCACCGCGTCGGGTGGTGCGTGGAACGCGAGCATTATCGCCGAATACTTTCGGCTGAAAAATCAGACACTGCAGACGGTCGGCCTGGGAGCGCAGATCAGCGCAGCGAGCGACAGTGGCCAATTTCAGATCCTTTTGCTGGCAACGATCGTGATGGCGTTGATGGTGGTGACGATCAATCGGCTCGTATGGCGGCCGTTATATCGCCTGGCTGGCACGCGCTACAAACTGGAAGGCTGAGCCAACGCCAGTACCCAAACCAAGCTGCACCGGCAACTAAACAAAGCCGACTCCGACACCGAGACAAGCCACATCAGCGATCAAACTAGGCTGCCGGCTTCACACTTTGACGACGGA
>CAZZZQ010000671.1:0-2381 GCA_964658405.1 uncultured Sphingomonas sp. | reverse complement strand
TCGGCGTTTCTGGTGCTGCTGACCTGGGTTGGGATCCGCGGCTTCCTGCGGCGTGTGATCGGCTAGCGTCCCAGTTTCTCTTTGTCATTCCCTAAGGAAGTCTGCGGTTCGAACGAAGTGCCACGACAACCGCAGGTCCTTCGACTTCGCTCAAGATGACAGTTTTTTGCTGGTGCGATCGAGACCTAAGCGGGTTGCTCGACCGGCGCAAGCTTCATGCTGAGATCATCTGCGATCTGCTTGCCGTGGAAGCGGCCATTCTCGATGAAGATCTCATTCGTACGCTCTCCCGCAACAATGACGCCGGCAAGGTAGATCCCCTTTACGTTGCTCTCGAGCGTGAGTGGGTCGCAGACCGGGCAGCGGTCATTCTCCTCGTCCAGTTTGACGCCGAGCCTCTCGATAAAGCTGAAGTCCGGGTGGTAGCCGGTCAGCGCGAAGACGAAGTGGTTCGGGATCGTCCGGCTGCCTTCGGGCGTTGCAAGGGTGACGGTGTCCTCGTCGATGCTGGCGACGGTGCTGTGATAGAAAGCCGTGATTTCGCCGTTCTTCACGCGGTTGTTGATGTCGGGCAGGATCCAGTACTTCACGTGGCGGTGCATCTCGGGGCCGCGGTGGACGAGGGTCACGCGCGCTCCGTGGCGCCAGAGGTCCAGCGCAGCGATGGCGGCGGAGTTCTTGCCGCCGATGACGAGGACGTCGAGACCGTAGAAGGGATGCGGTTCGTGGTAGTAGTGCTTCACCTTGCTGAGGTCTTCGCCGGGGATGTTCAGGTAGTTCGGCAGATCGTAGTAGCCCGTTGCGACGACCAGCTTCTTCGCGGCGTGTTGCGTTTTACGGCCGAAGCGATCTTCCGTATGGACCGTGAAGTCGCCATCGCTTCCGGCGACCGAGAGGACGGTCTCGTACTGGCGGACGTCGAGCTCGTAGTGCTCCGCGACCTTGCGGTAGTACTCCAGCGCCTCGTTGCGGTTGGGCTTCTGATTGGGGCTGGAGAAGGGCATGTCGCCGATCTCGAGCAGCTCCGGCGTGGTGAAGAAGGTCATGTGCGCGGGGTAATGGAAGAGCGAGTTGCAGAGGCAGCCCTTATCGACCAGGACGACGGAGAAGCCGGCGCGCTGGGCGGCGATCGCGCAGGCAAGCCCGGTGGGGCCGGCGCCGATCACCAGGAGGTCGTGGGAGTCTGTAGTCGCGTTGAATGCCATGAGTCCATTTTACGCGGCACCCGAAGAAAGCGTGCCGCCGGGACACGCCTGCAGTTACAGTAAAAGGCGATGGGATTGGATGAGATCGAACGCCAGCCGCCTGCCGCATCGGATCTTGAATCGCTGCGTGTGCGTGTCGACCGCCTCGAGCTTGAGCTGGCGGAGCTGCGGCGGGAGCGCGGTCCGGTCCCAAAGACGGCTCCGCCACCGAGGCCGCCTGCCCCTCTGCCTGCACTGAGACAGCCTCTTCCGCGCGAGCCTGTGCCGGCAGCTCCGCGCCCCTCGCTTGAGAATCGGCTCGGGTCGCAGGTCTTCAACCGCGTCGGCGTCGTGGCGTTGCTGGTCGGGACGACCTGGTTTTTGAAGTGGGCGATCGACAACCAGTGGATCGGTCCGCTTGGTCGGATTCTGCTCGGGCTGATCGCGGGCGCGGGAGTGATCGCCTGGTCGGAGCGGTTCAGGCGGCAGGGTGTGCCGGCGTTCTCCTACTCGCTGAAGGCGGTCGGTACGGGGGCGCTCTACCTTTCGCTGTGGGCGGCGTTTCAGCTGTACCACCTGCTGCCGGCGTGGGCTGCGCTCGGCGCGATGATCCTGGTGACGGTGTGGAACGCCTTCATGGCCTGGTCGCAGGACGCCGAACTGCTGGCCGCTTACGCGCTGATTGGTGGCTTTGCGACGCCGCTGCTGTTGTCGACCGGCGGCAACCACGAGATCTTTCTCTTCAGCTACCTGCTGGCGATTGACGTCGCGACGGCTGTGCTGATCCGGCTTAAGGGCTGGCCTCGGCTTGTACTCGGGATCTTTCCGGCGACGGTGCTGTACTTCATCGGCTGGTACGCTTCGTTCTTTTCGGCCGGAGAGCCTGGCGTGACGGCCCTCTTCGTGGTGCTCTTCGCTGCTGTGTTCCTCGTAATTACGGTCGGGCCAAAGCAGCACGTAGCGGCGCCTCGCGCATGGGGAGCGCACCTCGATTCGATCTTCCTGCCGCTGGTGAATGGTGCGTTCGTCGCGCTGGCGTTGTATTCAGTTCTGCAGGATTCGGGGCATCATGCCTGGCTGCCGTGGCTGATGCTCGTGCTCGCCGGGGTCTACCTCGGGATCATGCGGTTGCCCCAGGGGCGAGTGGCGGCGGCGGTCCATCTCTCACTGGCGGTCGTTTTTCTGACTATCGCGGTC
>CAZZZQ010000670.1:0-2382 GCA_964658405.1 uncultured Sphingomonas sp. | reverse complement strand
CGGAGGGGCTCGTCACGCCGAAGCTTTGCGATAAAATATCTGCTGAAAAAAGCATCAGCTTCACTCCCAACTTTCCGGCGACAACTGCGCCGATCTCTGCGCAACGATCGAGCGTGGCTACTACGAAATGGCCGGGCATCTCGACTATGGAGCAGTCAAGGAGTTCGAGGACCTGCTCACTGCTGGCTCGTGATGAGCAGCCCACACCGATTGCGTATTTTGAAGTCATGGCTTGGTGACCGCCCATTGCGTGATTGGCATCATCTGTCTCCATGCGTAGCTTTCACCGATCTTCTCGGCTCGTGCCACAAGAAGCCGGCTAAGCTCACCTCCATAGCGAGCGTGCCACGATGCAAGGTTGGCCTCGCTCTCAACCGTGACCCCGTTGACCACCAGCCGGCCTCGCGGCTTGAGCACATCCCAGCAGGCCTGAAGCATTCCGTCATGACTTACTCCGCCGCCTAGAAAGATCGCGTCGGGTGAAGCGAGTCCATCGAAGCTTGCCGGCGCAAGCCCCTGCAGGACCTTCAGTCCGGGAACGCCAAGCCGCCGTGCATTCCTCGTAATTCGTGCGGCACGGTCTTCGCGGACCTCAAAGGCGGTACAGGCACAGGAGACATCACTCCGCATCCATTCGATCCCGATGGTTCCGGTTCCGGCGCCAACGTCCCACAGAAGCTCTCCGGGTAACGGAGCGAGCCGAGCCAGGGTGATGGCACGCACCTCCCGTTTCGTCAGCTGCCCGTCACTCTCAAAGGCATCATCGCGGAGACCTGCGAGACGCGAGAGCGGCCTTGCCTGGGCATCCGCCACGCAAACGAATGCGATGACATTCAGGCTGCCACATTGAGCATCGGACCATTCACTCGCAAGGCCGCTTCGATGGCGCTCGGAGGGGCCTCCCATGGACTCAAACACGTGCATCGAACTGCTGCCATAGCCCTGCCGCAGCAGGTAGTCTGCGACCATGGCGGGTGTCTGTCCATTCTCAGAGAAGATGACTACCTGCTGACCCTCAAGCAGGACACGCAACAACTGTTCGATTGGCCGGCTGACCAGCGAGACCAGGCTTGTCTCGTGGATTGCCCAGCCAAGCCTGGCGCAGGCCATAGAAAAGGCTGAGACCTGGGGAATGACCTCGAACTCTACGGGGGCAAGTCCGCGCGTCAGCGTGACGCCCACACCATAAAGCATCGGATCCCCGCTGGCGAGCACGGTGACGCGGCGGTGGCCCCGATGGTCCTTGAGAATCTCACTCGTTGCCAACGACATCGGCGAGGGCCACGGGCTTCTTATCGCATGGCTCGCGCTGCAGGGGACATGGGTCAGGTGACGGGCTCCGCCGTACAGCAGCTCTGCGCCCTCGACGGCGCGCTTTGCCGCTGCGCTCAAGCCCCCCCAACCGTCTTCACCGATGCCCACGATGGAAAGCCAGTGGTGAGGTGCGGAGGTGCTGGCGCTCGCAGGATGACCCCTCTCTTCGGTCATGAGTTTGCGTAGCTCCGAGGCGTGTAGATCAACCGCTGATCGCCCGCCATGGCAACAGTGCGCGTCGTCGATGAGCCGATCAGAAGAACCGTCTGCATATCTGCCATCGACGCGTCGAAGTTTTCCAGATCGGTGATGACCACCCGCTCGTCTGCACGCCCGACGCTCCGTGCCACCACGACAGGCGTATCGCCTCCGCGATGGAGCAGGAGGATTCTCCGCGCCTCGACCAGCTGCCACTGCCGTTCCGATGAGATCGGGTTGTAGATTGCGAGCGCAAAGTCAGCGTGCGCGGCAGCCTCCAGTCGCTTGATGATGACGTCCCAGGGCTTCAGCCGATCTGACAGCGAGATCACGCAGAAATCGTGACCCAGCGGAGCGCCGACTCGCGACGCCGCTGCCTGCATGGCTGAGAGCCCCGGCACGATGCGTATATCAAGCGCTCTCCATGCGGGCGGCCCGGAGTCGACGCACTCGAGCACAGCTGAAGCCATCGCGAAGATTCCGGGATCGCCGGATGACACGACGCAGACGCGCCGACCGCTCTCCGCGAGCGAAAGGGCGTGGCGCGCACGATCCGCTTCGACCTTGTTATCCGACCCGAATCTACGCTGACCAGCACGGACTGGAACGCGGTTGAGATAGGTGTGATAGCCGACGAGATCGGTGGCCTCGGCTAGCGCCTGTTCAGCCTCGGGGGTCATCCAGTGCGACGAACCGGGCCCCATGCCGACGACCGAGATCCATCCTGCATCGCTCGCTGCAATCTCTGCGGGCGGTACCACTCGCGTGTCCGGAACAAGGATGAGCGAGAAGTACGGCACGCTGAGGGGATCGACCTCACTGAGAGCAATCACACGTTCATCGCTCATCGTCGCACGCTCGATAAAGAGC
>CAZZZQ010000669.1:0-2382 GCA_964658405.1 uncultured Sphingomonas sp. | reverse complement strand
AATAAGCATCCCGCTCCACCAGCAGAAACTGCCCGTTCGCCGCCGCCAGCCTGCTGCCGGGATCGTTCACCTGCTTCGGCGGATAGACACTCGCCAGCTCCGAGAACACCAGCGGCATCACAGCCCGCTGCCAGAAGCCGCTCACCAGCTGCTTCGGCGAGTAGGACAGCAACGCTGCATGATGCCGCTCGGCCTCCCGCAGCGATCGCGACAGGTCGCCAAGCTCGTGGACAGTATCTGCATCCGTAAACAGCAGCCAGTCCCCCTCGGCCGACTGCGCCCCGGCCCAGCAGGCATTATTCTTGCCGGTAAATCCGCCACGCGGCCCCGGGTCGAACGGCGGAGCCTCAAGCACCCTCACCCCCGCGTGACCGGCCGCAGCCTCAAGCGCAATCGCGCGCGTGCCGTCGCTGGAAGCATCATCCACCACGATCAGCTCCCACTCCCGGCCCAGCGCAAACCCGGGCTCACTCTGCGCCAGCAGCGACGCCAGGCAGGCGGGCAGCGAACGAGCCTCGTCCCGCGCAGGCAGGATCACGCTCAGTTGCAGCGATCGGCTCGGCTCTTCGGTCGCGGAAATCTCGGAATATACAGTTGGATCGTCGGGGAAGCTGCTCACAGCTTCGTATTATAGGAAGCAGGAGCGTGTCGTGCGTCGAATCTGGTCATCAGTGGTCCTCGGATTGGCTTTACTCACAGGCTGCGAGCGCGGCGATCATCCAGGAAACATCGGCAAACCGGCCCCCCAGTTCGTCATGACGGACGGCGTCGAGACGGTCGATCTCAGTAAGCTCCGCGGCCAGGTCGTCGTCCTCAACCTCTGGGCCTCGTGGTGCGCCCCCTGCGTCGAAGAGCTGCCCAGCCTGCTCGAGATGCAGCAGAAGTTCCCCGGCATCAAGGTCGTCGCCGTCAGTCTGGACCAGGATGACGACGTCTACCGCAAGTTCCTCTCGCAGCACGCGGTCAATCTCAAGACCGTCCGCGACCCCGACGGTAAGGTCAATGCGCTCTACGGAACGGCGCAGATCCCCGAGACCTACGTGATCGACCGCCAGGGAATCCTGCGCCGCAAGTTCGTCTCCGCCCAGAACTGGACCAGCCCCGAGATCCTCAAATACCTGAGCAAGCTCTAAAGCACTGACGCGAGGCGTCCAAAACCCTACGAAGGCCCCGCCCGGCGCCGGGGAGCCCTGGCCCTTACTTCTTCCAGCTCGGCTGAAACACAGCCCGAATATCCCGCCCATCCATCCCAGC
Organism: uncultured Sphingomonas sp.; assembly: GCA_964658405.1. Lineage (GTDB taxonomy): Bacteria > Acidobacteriota > Terriglobia > Terriglobales > Acidobacteriaceae > Edaphobacter. The sequence goes on along the minus strand of CAZZZQ010000669.1, from coordinate 1,128 downwards.
CCGGTGCGCAGCCTCCAGCCCTTCATCCGTGTCCTCAAACACGACGCAGCGCTCCGGCGCCACCTTCATCAGCCGCGCCGCCTCCAGAAATACATCCGGCGCCGGCTTGCCCTGCGGCACATCCGACGCAACCACCACAAAATCAAACAGCGGCAGCAGCCCGGTCACGCCCAGCGTCGACTCGACATTTCCCCGCCGGCCGTTCGAGCCAACCGCCATCGGAACGCGCCCCTTCCAGCTCCGGGCCACCTCCGCCACCACCGTCACCTCCTGCAGCAGGTGCAGCCCATCCTGAAACGCGACGGAGTAGTGGTCAAGAATGGCCTTCCGGTCGATCGGGGCTCCAACAATCTCCGCCTCGAAGTCATCGAAGAGCGCGCGCGGCGTCAGTCCTGCGCGCGGGTAATAAAAGTCATCCGTCATCGTCAAGCCAAAGTGGGTCAGGCCGACCCGGAGTGCACTCAGGTGGGCGGGAGCCGTGTCTACCAGCGTTCCATCACAGTCAAAGATGAGCGCATCGAAGCTACCCTCGCGAAGTACAGTCGTCATCGCATCATTCTAGTGGGGAGCGAGGTCGCGCTGCTATCATCAGCGCATGACACAGCTTGATGTTCTGTACCGCTATGGGGTGCCTCCCTCCGAGGCTGCAACGCTCGCAGTCGCCAATCTGCGCGAAGTCTATGGCATCCGCAAACTCGACTTTGACGAGAAAGAGAAGACGGTTCGCGTCGAATACGACGCCTCCCGCCTGACCGAGCCGGTCATCCATCAACTCCTCCGCCGAGCCGGTCTGGACATCGTCGCCGCTCTGCCCATGTTCGCGCCGCCCGTACCTCCGCCGCCCGCCGAGCCTACCCCGGCAAGCTGACCATTGCCCTCATCGGCATCTTTCAGTACCCTGAGACAGGAACAACGCGCCCGTAGCTCAGCTGGATAGAGCATTTGGCTTCGAACCAAAGGGTCGGAGGTTCGAATCCTTCCGGGCGCACCAGGTTTCCACAGGCATGCGGGTTGATCTAACCGCAAAACTCCTCTAAGATTAGAAGGTTGCCTCAACGCAATGTGCGCCCGTAGCTCAGTTGGATAGAGCATTTGGCTACGAACCAAAGGGTCGGAGGTTCGAATCCT
>CAZZZQ010000668.1:0-2387 GCA_964658405.1 uncultured Sphingomonas sp. | reverse complement strand
CACTCCATTGGTAATGGAGAGGTCGAGAGTTCAATCCTCTCTCGCAGCACCAGCACTAAGCGTTGAAAACGCTCGTAAGTTCCTGATTCCGTTTGCTGCCGCTACAATGTGACGCTACAAAAAGCGCTACAAAAGCAGCTGAGCGACATGGCAAAGAGCGGGCGCCCGATCAGAAACCTCCTCATTCGGGATGGACGGTATTACGCTCGGCTAGCTGTGCCTCTCGGCCTGCGCAAGCATGTGGGGAAACGAGAGCTTCTCAGGCCGCTGGGAGGTGACCGTACAGTCGCTCTCAAAATGCTTCCCGGATGTGTTGCGGAGTTCCAAAACATTCTCGCGTATGCGCGAAAAGGCATGTTCCCACCACCCCCGGCTGTATCTGCACCGCAAGCAGCGCGCGACCTCTATAAGAGAGAGCTTGATCTCGATCTGATGAGGCGTCGGCATGACAGCGAGTATAGAGAATCATCGATCATTTACAATAATACACGGTACTTAGAAAATTTTCTACAGATTGCGTATGGCCCAATACTGACCATCGATTTTGTTGATCAAGACAAAAGAGAACGAAATGTTGCTCTCAATCATCTTGCTGATTTTATCAGTGCTTCGCCAGAGGATGATGAAGGCCAGCTCGACTTCATTCACCGTGAGATGAACACCAACGATACCTTCGTGGACGCCACCATCGGCTGTGATTTGGAAGAGGCTTGCAAGGACAAGGCGCCACCGCTGCGCGGCAGCGATGAGTGGATGATCCTTGTTCGGGAGATCGCCCGCGCCAAGTCGGAGTTCCTGTTGCGCGTCCGCGAGCGAGATGCACACAACTTCAGTGGCCGCTCAATCTACGATGAGGATCCTAGCGAGTCGGAGTCTCCGGTCACCCTCACCGATCTCTTGAATCGCTACGGCGCAGAGCTCGAAAGGAGCGGTAGAACCATTGAGATGCTCAAGAAGGGACGCGTCGCGATCAAGAGCCTTGCGACTTTTGTCGGGCACGAGGATGCCCGCAAGATTACTCGCGCTGACGTGCTAAGCTGGGTGACGAACCTGCGTGGCAGTCTGTCCGACAAAACTGTGAGAGACTCCTACGTCGCTTCCCTCAAGGCCGTGCTCAGCAATGCCGTCGACAGTGGAACTATTACCACCAACGTCGCCTCGAACCTGAGATTGAGGGTCGTGAAACCGACCCTGGTGAGGGAAAAGGGCTATACCCGCAAGGAGGCCAGTCGACTCCTGCAGTTCTGCAGCAAATATGTCCCGGCGGCCGACAGCGACGGCGCTATCCGAGAAGGCCACAAGCTTTCGCTAGCGAAGCGCTGGGTGCCATTGCTTTGCGCGTATACAGGCGCGCGCGTCGCAGAGATTTGCCAGCTCAGCAAATGCGACGTGTATGTCGACGAGGCTGTACCTTGCATTCGCATCACCCCAGAAGCGGGAGGAACGAAGGATCGCAATTTCCGCGATGTGCCCCTGCATCGCGATCTCGTCGAACGAGGCTTTCTGACGCTCGTCGAAGGACTCCCAGCCGGACCCCTCTTCTTCACCCCTCGGAATGATCGCAGTGGCCGGACGCACCCTTCGAAGTTCGTTGCGGGCCGGATCAGCGAGTGGCTGCAGGAAACTGGACTGGTCCCGAGAGGAAAGAGCCCGAGCCATGGTTTCCGACACGCTTTCAAATGCTTCGGCATGGAGGAGGGCATCGAAGCCCGCGTCCTGGATGCCATACAAGGGCATGTACCGCGGACTGGCGGTGAAGGTTACAACAATCCCAGCATCCCTACGAAGGCAGCCGCGATCGCCAGGATGCGCGCGTTGTAGGTCAACGGCGCTCAACGAGCATCAACACAAAGCTAGGCTTTCAAAACCTTCCCTCGGGAGCCCATCAACAGCTGCCGGCTATCCGATCAAAAAATTTATGGGATGTTGTCTCACGACTGAGGTGCTGTCAGTCGAGTTGTTCACGATTGTCAAAACTGGGTTCAGGATTTTAAGGCTACACACTAGAAGATGGAGCCCTCCGGACGAGCACACACTCGTTGGTCCAAATTGCATTCGTCTGAAATTTCGGCGCTAGCATTGGTTGTTTCTCTTTGACGAATCCCACTTGACGATCTCTTGCTGGCTGGCATCCTCTAAAGCGGGTTGAGTACCAACAAGGGTCTAGGGTCCAAACTCAATCAGCCGGTAGCGGAACGTCGTAGACGGGTGGATAGCGGACGTTCCTTAGAACTTTACAAGAGGCAGCTTCGCGCCCACATCTGCCGTTCGAGAGTCTGGTCGCCAATCGGCAAGCATGTGTTCTACAGTCTGGCAGCTCTCAATAGACTGCCATTGCCCTCATTTATTCTCGTGACTGACCCGCCGACAAACATGACTTCCTCAAC
>CAZZZQ010000667.1:0-2394 GCA_964658405.1 uncultured Sphingomonas sp. | reverse complement strand
GGGCCCGCTGGTCATCTGCGGCCGCCTGCACGTCGGCGTGGTCCGCTTCGGGGTGTCGGTTCGCGTCCATCGATTGCTCGCACAGGGGGCAACTGACCGCCTGCAATTCACCGAAGTAGTAGGCGCCCTCCGCGATGAAGTCTAAGCGCTCGAGATCCGAGGTGTAACGGCTGAACAGAAGCTCGTAACGACCGAGCAGCTCATCAAGCGCCATGACCTGGCTGTCAGCTTTTCGCACTTGGCCCAGAGCGACCTCTCTCTCGGCCTCAAGGGCAATGTGGGCGGCTGCGTTCCCTTCGATAACCGCTGACACCTGGCTGATGGCGGCCTCCACCCTCTCGACGGCGTCTCCCGACTCCTCCGCCTGCCTCGTGATGCGAAAATCGATTGGCTCCAGGAGCGAGTCGATGACTGTCAGCTTGGCGTTCAGCCGCGCCCTGATGACATCGTTCCGCTCGGCGGAGACCACCTCGCTGTCGTCACGGCCGGATAGGGAAAAAGCGAAGGCTCGCTCGTTGATGGTCGCATCGAACCCGCGCGCTCCGCGCACGGGCGAGCGCTCATCAATCACAGCGACCTCGTCGACCAGCATCGACGGCAACCACTGACGGAAAGTGAGCCGCCTCAGCTCGCCGTGAACGTTCTTGCGTAGCTGCGCTTCTGGCAGATCGGCGAATGGGAAAAGAACGGAAGTTACATCCTTCGCCCTGCTTGTCCCCTTACGGCTGGGAACGATGATCTCAGCAGGTGCTTGAACCGAGCCCCACTTCTCGATCGTGCAGTGTTGCGCGAGCAGATTCCCGCCCGCGAGAGGACGTTGCAGCGTCAGGGCTTCGCCCTCGTCGTTTGCAAACTCGACGAGCAGCTGGGAGTAAGCCTCCGACTCGCGGAAGCGCTTGTTCAGCGTCTCGGCGCCGAAAATGTAGTCTAGGCAGTGAACGAGATAGCTCTTCCCGGTGTCGGACAATCCCGACAGGATGTTGCCGCCGCCAACGAAGGTCAGTCCGGCGTCTGGAACGTTCCTGCCGCGGACAACAACCTCTCGGAGCTGGAACACGCTTAAAGCACAAGCTCGCTGAGGGCGGACAGGTTGTCAAACTCAGCCCCCCATCGCCCAATATTCCGCTCCATAAACATCGCGAGGTCGCCGTCGCTCAGGGTAGCGAAACGCTCAACCACCCAACGGGCTCTCCAACTAAGAGCCTGAGCATATTCGCTCCCCATGAGCGCGAGGAAGGCTCCGGTGAGACTCGATCTTCTATAAGTTATACCGCTGCTCGTCAGCTCCTTGACCAAGAGTTCCTTCGAGAACATTTGATCAAGTCCGACGCGAAGACTGTCGCGCTTGACGAGCATCTCGCCGCCTCGGAACGGCACAGCCGGATGGAGGCTTTGAGGTCCTTCTTCTACGTCACCCGAGTGGACGAGCAAATAGTCGTAGGCAATGAGCCGTTGAAGATCCGCCGGCATTTCGCCCGCCGCGTCGAGAACGAATAGTAGGCGGAGACCGCACTCGAGAGGCGTGTTAAACGGTCGAATCTGGCTGTCGCGCAACATAGGTCCGCTCACGGGGCGCACCAGTGTAATCGGTCGTCGTTTGCCATCTGATGACAGATGCCCTCCCGATCCATAGCTTGCACATGAGGAGCGAGGATATGACCGCCCAGCTGCAGAGCCTGAGCGGCCTTTATGGTCTCCAGCAACCTTTGATAACCCGATCGGCGGGGTGCTGTATATTGGTAATAAAGGCCGTTTGCGAACTCATCCAGAAGGGTTACAAAGAAGTGGGGGTCCGCCATCTGGTCTCGGGCGAGCTCTTTCAGCCCTTCGGCTGCATAGAATGTGATACGGGAGCGATCAAAAAGAATACGGAAGGTGGAATGATGTGAGAAGTCGTCGGACTTTCCCACGGCAACTTTGAGTTCGTGCCCAATTAACTCTAGCACCTGATGAATGTAGCGAGTCTCTAGCGGAGCAACCGTTGAGGGCGGCGGCTGGGTGGGCGGCCGCTCGATTAGCGGCAGGCCGAACACCCTAAGGTGGTAGGGCGTCTTTCCGTGCTCGTTGATGAGTTCTAGGGGCTGCTTGGCAGTGAAAATTGAAAAGTCGAAGGCTTCAACGTACGTCCGGAAAGCACCGGCCAATATGACAGCGGTCGTCGTGGTGATCTCATTCTCGCAGTGTGACGACCATTGATCCACGATGAAGCTACGCAGCTGCGCCGGGTCGTCGAGCTTGTCCTGGAGTGTCCCAGTGACGCCCTGGTGAGTGACGAAACAGTAGAGTTCCGGGACGGGGTAGGCACCACTGAATGTGTGGTAAAGGAGCTTGCCGACCTCGGCCGCCGCCCGGCCGGGTCCAAGCTTGGTGGCATAGTGCTTGCATTGGTAGATG
>CAZZZQ010000666.1:0-2399 GCA_964658405.1 uncultured Sphingomonas sp. | reverse complement strand
TCCAGTTGAGGACCTCACCCTGCTCGGTGATGCGGAACTCGCCAGAGAACGACTCCATGGGCTGGGCGAAGATGGCGCGGTGGGTCGGTCCGCCGCCGCGGCCTACGGTCCCGCCACGGCCGTGGAAGAGCCGAAGGGTCACGCCGCACTCGCGGGCGACCTCGTGGAGGGCGCGGTGCGCGAGGTAGATCTCCCATGTGCTGGCGATCATGCCGCCATCCTTGTTGGAGTCGGAGTAGCCGAGCATGACCTCCTGCCGGTCATTCCATGATGCGAGCAGCGGTTTGTAAGCGTCGCTGGTCCAGAGCTCACGGCAGATGGCGGGGGCGTTCTGGAGGTCCTCGATGGACTCGAAGAGTGGAACGACCTGCAGGCCGGGGTCGTCCTCGGTCGCCTCGATCTGGACGCCGCCGAGCCGGGCAAGCCAGAGGACGTTGAAGGTGTCCTCGGCCGAGGTGGCTCCGCTGATGATGTACTGGCGGATCGACTCGGGGGCGTTGCTGCGCTTCAGGGCGGCGATGGTCCGGAAGGTGTCGAGGACCTCGGCGGTCTGCGGGGTGAGGGCTGGGGGGAGGTGGAGGGTATCTTTCGATCCGACGCCTTCGTTCCCAGGGTGGAAGGCGGAGAGCTCGGCGATCGCGGCGGCGTGCACCTTGGCGTGCTGGCGAATGTCGAGCGTCTGGAGGTGCAGGCCGTAGGTGCGGACCTCGATCAGGAGCGGGTCAATCAGGAGCTCGCTGAGGCGGCTGCCGTTGTTGGCGTTCAGGCAGTCGCGCAGGGTGGTGAGGTCACTGACCAGGTCGGCGGACCGTGTGTAGGGTGGCAGCCCGGGTGCGGCGGGCAGCGGGACGGCCGATTGCGGGGTCGATCCAAGCCGCATCATGATGCAGGCGATCAGCAGTCGCAGACGCTCGTAGGGGAAGCGCTGCTCGAGCGCAGTCTGGCCGCAGCTGCGCAGCTGGGTGAGATAGCCGTCGAGCAGGCTGGTCAGCTCCGGCGTGATGGGAACCTGCTGGGTGGAGCTGCCGAGCTGCTCGAAGACGTTCTGGAGGCGGCGGCGGTAGTGGATCATCAGCAGGCTGTGCGCCATGGCGAGGGCGTTGCGCGTGGCCTCGGGGGTGACGAAGGGGTTGCCGTCGCGGTCGCCGCCGATCCAGGAGCCGAAGCTGACGAGCTGGGGCAGGCTGGCGAGGCAGGGATGGCCGGCCTTGGGATACTCCGCCGTGAGGGCCTGCGCGACCTCGGCGTAGAGGACGGGCAGGGTATCGAAGAGGGAGGATTCGTAGTAGTCGAGGGCCATGCGGATCTCGTCCTGCACGGTGGGCCGCTCAGAACGGACGTCGTCGGTCTGCCAGAGCGCGGTGATCTCGGCCGTCACATCGGCCTCAAGGGCTTCAAGCTCAGTAGCGGGGACGGGGATGCGGTCGAGCTGCTCGAGCAGGTCCGAGATGCGGCGGCGTTTGAACATGACGCTGCGGCGGGCGACCTCGGTCGGGTGCGCGGTAAAGACGGGAACGATGCAGACTTTGGTTAGGAGCGCGAGGGCTTCCGCGGCGTCGACGCCGGCGAGCTTGAGCTGGCGGAGGGCTCCGCGCAGGCTGCCGCGCTGGGGGGTAGCGTTCTGATCGAGCAGGCTGGAGAGCCGGCGGCGCTTGCGGTGGTTAGTCTCGGCGAGGTTGATCAGCTCGAAGTAGAAGCTGAAGGCGCGGGCGAGCTGGTAGGCCTTTGTCGCGTCGTCGGCGTGGCTATGCACGCTGAAGAGGGCCTGCTGCATGTGGCTGCGGGCGGCGGCGGGATCGCCTATTGCATCGGCCTCGCGGCGGGCGATGGCAGTGCGGCGGAGGGCTTCGACGGCCTCGTAGAGCGGGTCGCCGGCCTGCTCGCGGAGCACCTCGCCGAGCAGCATGCCGAGGGAGCGGACGTCGCGCCGGAGCGGAGCTTCCTTCAACTCGGGGGTACGGGCTTCAAGTTCGGAGAGGCGATCTGTCCAGGCTGTAGGGGTCCAAAGCGACGGCATTTACTGATTATGCACGGAATGCGGACCTCCATGCGGCTGCCGCAGACGAGTTAGATCACGGCTTCGACGGCGTGGCTGAGCTCGATCTGGCCAAAGGCGTTCGGATGGACTGGATCGTTCATCTCGGAGGCGGTGCCGAACATATAGTGGCGCGTGTCGAAGAGGCGCACGTCAAGGCCGTCGCTTTTGAAGAGATTCACGTTGGCCTGGATGTCCTGGTTGTACTTCAGGCAGGGTGCGTCGGTGACGTTGCAGGCGTAGGGGTAGTTTCCCTGGAGCTGGAAAGGGACGGTGCCGACGAGCACCTCGGGGAGCGTGCCTGCGGACGTTGAAGGTGGCGCACCGATGCCGACGATCGCCAGACCGCCGGCGGCTGCGCTGG
>CAZZZQ010000665.1:2024-2406 GCA_964658405.1 uncultured Sphingomonas sp. | reverse complement strand
CACGCGCTTCCGCCCTGTTCTGATGACAGCTCTCGCCATGATCATCGGAATGGTGCCGATGGCGCTTGGCCTCGGCGACGGTGGTGAGCAGAATGCCCCGCTCGGCCGCGCAGTCATTGGCGGCCTGCTGCTGGCGACCGTTGCGACCCTGACCTTTGTTCCCGTCTTCTTCAGCATGCTGCATCGCAACGACGTTCTGACGCAGCCACTCGCCGACGATACCGGTCTATAACATTCCTTCGATCTTTCAGTGTGGAGAAAAAGCAATGAGCAGCGAACAACATCCCGGTTCGACACGAGTCGATCATCACTCCGAAGGTGCTCCCGTCGTCCCGCCTGCCTCCTCGAAGCGCGGCGTGATGTTGTTTGTCGCTGTCGTGCT
>CAZZZQ010000665.1:0-2014 GCA_964658405.1 uncultured Sphingomonas sp. | reverse complement strand
GCAGTGACAGGGATTCTGCCACGCATCCATGCCGAGAAGAAGCTGGCCGACGACACGAACGACATGGCGATCCCGCAGGTGCTGGTCATTCAGCCCAAGGAGGGTGCGCCGTCACAGGAGATCGTTTTGCCCGGCAATATCCAGGCCTTTCAGGATGCGCCGATCTATGCGCGGACCAGTGGCTATCTCAGGAAGTGGTACGTGGACATCGGTGGACGCGTGAAGAAGGGGCAGCTACTCGCAATCATCGATTCGCCTGAGGTCGATCAGCAGCTCGCACAGAGCCGCGCTGACCTGGGAACGGCGCAGTCCAATCTCCAGATCTCGCAGAGTACGTCTGCCCGCTACGCCGATCTCGTGAAGAGCAACTCAGTCTCGAAGCAGGATGCCGAGACGTTTTCAGCAGACGCGCAGTCGAAGCAGACCATTGTCCGATCTGCAGAGGCAAATGTCCGCCGGCTTGAGGAGCTACAGTCCTTTGAGAGAGTAACCGCGCCCTTCGATGGGGTGGTTACGGCCCGCAACACTGATGTTGGACAGCTCATCACAGCAGGAAACGCAGGTGCGCCGGGAGGCGCGGCTCGCGAGCTCTTCCACGTAGCGTCGATTGATACGCTCCGCGTCTTCGTCAATGTGCCCCAGGTCTATTCGCGTGATGCAACACCATCGACTGCTGTAGATCTTACCCTGCAGCAGTTTCCCGACCGTAGATTTCCTGGCAAGCTGGTTCGAAATGCGAATGCGATCGATCAGGCGACCCGCACCCTGCTGATCGAGGTCGACGTAAAGAACAAGAGCGGGGAGCTGCTACCGGGATCGTACGCAGAGGTCCATTTGAAGCTGGAGAAGGGTGCGCCCACCGTCATCCTTCCCGTCAGTGCATTGATCTTTCGGGCTGAAGGACTTCAGATCGCAACGCTACAGAATGGCAACCGAGCACATCTCGTTCCGATCGTGATGGGTCGTGATTTCGGCACGCAGGTCGAGGTCGCGTCGGGTGTGAAGGCTGGCCAGCAGGTGATCGACAGCCCGCCGGATTCGCTGGTCGACAACGAAGAGGTGCGTGTGATCCATCCACAGGCGGCTGGTGCAGCTTCTGCAAAGTAGTTCCGTCCGACATAGGAAATCCCAGGCTCTTGCGTGCCTGTTACACCGCATTAAGTGGAACGCCCGATAGCGTTGTGTTCAGGCAATCTTGTCTCTGGAAAACAATTTCATTGTTTTTTGATGTAAGCCCTGTTATCTATCTAACATCTACCCGAATTTAGTAGCTGCAAGTGATCGTGTTGGCGGGGCTCTCCCCTGTCATTGACGTTCTCTATCTGCTTCTCGCAGTCAAATCCTTGACTGCGTTTGAGCCGACCTGTCTCCGTATGCGTGCAACCGTCACGATTGAAGTGGTGCGCGCAGCAGAGGTCTCAACTGATCCTAGAATCCCTGGAGTCCTCTACCATGAAGGCTGTTCGAAGAACACTTTATTTCAGCGTGATGTTTACGATGATCGCTCTCGGTTTTGCATCGGGATTCGCGCAGCAGACCCAGGCAACTCTCTCCGGCCAGATCGTTGATCCCCAGGGCGCCACCATTGCCGACGCCAAAGTGTCTGTAACGAATGTAGATACAAGTATCACGCGTACCGTTCAGGCCAACTCAGCAGGCCGCTATGTGGTGACCAACCTGAACCCAGGGCGGTACTCCGTCTCGGTGCAGTCCTCTGGCTTCTCTGAGAAGCAACTCACCGGTGTGGTGCTTGCGGTTGGTCAGGAGGAGTCGCTTGACGTGCCCATGACCCTTGGAGCTGCAAACGACGTCGTGACAGTCAACGCGACTGCGACGGTTACGGACACAGAGAGCTCCTCGCAGGGCACGGTCATCGACAACCAGAAGGTGGTTGGCCTGCCGTTGAATCAACGGACCTTTTACGGACTGGCCTTACTGTCGCCGGCGGCTTACATGCCAGGACAGTCCTCCACGCTCGGCTTTCGTGGCGGCTTCAACGTAGCAGGGAACAATG
>CAZZZQ010000664.1:0-2408 GCA_964658405.1 uncultured Sphingomonas sp. | reverse complement strand
CGGGGCCGTGTCATAGACATGGTTGTAGCTCGCATCTTCAAGCGGCGTCGTAAAGAGACCAAAGCCCGCACGTACAGAGGTCTTCGGAGCCGGCTGATAGGCGATGCCGATGCGCGGCTCAAAGTAGAGGTACGAGGTTGGGATAGCCGCTGAATCAAGACCAGCATCGCCCGGGAAGATGACGCCAACCGGAGCATTCGGATACCGCGTGCTCTGCTGTCCCGGAACGAAGGCCGCTCCGCGTCCACCATCGATGCTGAACGGCGTGTATGGATCCCAGCGCACGCCAGCATTGACCGTCAGATTCGGAAGCAGCTTGTACTGATCCTGCGCGTAGACACCGATCATCCAGCCGTTGACTGCACCGTTCTCGCCGGCGTTCTGCGAGAGGCTTGTAACGTCACCCAGCAGAAAGTCCGACAGTGTAAAGCCGGTGAATGCATTCGTGATGCTGATCCCCGGATTCGCACCGTAGCCCGAGCTCTCTCGTGTGTAGCGATGCAGAACATCCGTGCCAAAGTAGAGGGTGTGCTTCCCTGCGATCATAGTGAACGTGTCGGAGAAGCCATAGTTGCGGCGGCGTGTATCGTTCACCGATCCACCGAAGAGCGAGAAGCCGAGGGCTCCGCCGTAAAGTGAGTTTCCGTCGATCGCCGAGACGTTGCCGATGTAGCAGGAGCCCGGGGGGTCCGATACATTGATGTACTTCGACAGGCAGGCCTGGTTCCCGCTCCTATCGAAGAGTGGCGTTCCAGAGCCGAAGTCAAAGGACTGGTAGAAGGCCGTGACGCTGTTCAAAAAGCGCGGGCTGATCGTCCACGTATGGTTGATGGCATCGTTCAGGTAAACGCCATGAAGTCCCTGGACGCCAGCGAGCAGATTCCCGGGAATCGCCGAACCTGGCTGATCGAATTTATAGATGAAGTTGCGAACGAAGAGGTTCTGGCGATCGTTGATCGTCCAGTCGATACGACCCGTTCCTTCGTCATAGTTCGAGCGGCGCTCCGGTCCGACGAAGTTGGTAAGACCCGTAGCAGGGTCCGTTCCCAGCGGAAGCGATGCAGCGATCTTCAACGCACCAGGGCTATAGAGTGCAGGATTGATCTGGTTGCGCCTGCCATTGATGGTCGCAAAGGGTGCGCCGAGATTGACCGCCACGGCACTGAAGTCGCCATTCAACATCGCCTGCGTCGGAGTGTAGGTCGTGTTCTGCGTAGAAGAGGTTCTCTCACGCGTGCCCTGGTAGTTGCCAAAGAAGAACAGCTTATCCTTCTTGATCGGTCCGCCAAGATAGCCACCGAACTGATTACGCTTGAGTGGGTCAACCTGCTGGCTGAAGTAGTTCGCCGCATTCAGCTTTGCGTTGCGAAGAAACTCGAATGCGCCGCCATGAAATGCGTTCGTTCCCGGCTTGCTCTGGATGCTGACCACTGCCCCTGGGGAGAAGCCGTAGCGGGCGTCGAAGTTATTCGAGATGACGCGAAACTCCTGCGTCGCATCGGCATTCGGAAAGGGTGCAGCAAGCAGCGCGAAGTAGTCCATGTTGGTTACGCCATCGAGCAGATAGTACGTGCTTCCCTGTCGACCGCCGCCGGCCGAACCGCCCGACTGCGTAGGAAATGAGTTACTCGTCGGCAGCGTTGAAGCCTGCGATTGCAGCTCGTTCGTGATCCCAGCGGACAGAAACACGAGGCTCGAAGGATCGCGACCATTCAGCGGAAGCTCCTTGATCTGAGTCTCCTCAACGACCTGGCTGATCTCTGCCGTCGAAGAATTAATCAGGGTCGGATTGGAGCTGACGTTGACCGTCTCCGTCGCGGCACCGACCTGGAGCACGACGTTCAGATTCGCGCTCTGCCCAATCGTCAGCGTCACATTGCTCTGGATGGTCTCGGCAAAACCGGCCGCTGTCGTCGAAATCTTGTAGTGTCCTGCGGGAAGCGTGGGGACCGTGTACTCACCGCTGCCGCTGGCAGTGACACGCGTCACGGTGTTCGTATCTGTGTTCGTGATCGTAAGGACCGCGTTAGGCACGGCGGCGTTGCTGGAGTCGGTGACGATGCCATTCAGCCTTGCGCCGGTCACCTGCGCGAAGAGCGCAGAGCCGAGACACAGCATCATGATGCCGAGAAATAATATGCGAGAGAACTGCTTCATAGAGTGCTCCTTTCGATCGCCGTATCGGTCGATCTGTTGCAAAATTCATAAGAAGGCGCGGTGTTCGCAGCGCTGATCTACATCGGTGCCCCCACGCCTGCACGCATCGTGAAGGTCAGCGTCCGTGTCCCGAAGTGCGCGTGCGTCGCTTGCAGCGTCACGGTGCCGGCCTTGCCGTTACTGCGAATCCAGACAGCACTTCGACCGCCGCTCAAGGCAATCTGTGTCTCGCCAACGAGTACTGCCGGGCC
>CAZZZQ010000663.1:0-2408 GCA_964658405.1 uncultured Sphingomonas sp. | reverse complement strand
GCCGGCCACTGTGGGCGATGACGCTGGCGTACTCGCCGGAACCTCGCCTAACCAGTTGGAGATGCGCAGATCGCCCTCCGCGCTACCTCCCCCGGGCAGATATCCCGTAAGGGCCTTGAAGAGCAGCTCGGTCGGCGTGATGTGAAGCTGGCCGCCGCCGTTGACGTCGTGAAGCCGGACGTACTGATCGACATATCCGGCGTTATGCAGCTTGGCCGAACCAACGAGAAGATAGCCTGCAGTGCAGTCGGGGTCCGGAGGCAGCACCTTGACGCTCGGCTTCGCTGCAGTCTTCGGATGGCGTCGCTCCCAGAAGTGGGGATGCTTCTGCGCGACTGCAGGAGTGGTCGTGCAGTTGTGACCGTTCAGATCCAGCTCTGCAGTGCCTGCAGTAAGTCCGTCAAAGCCTGAGAGAACCGAGATCTGCTTGAGCTCAAGGTTTCCCTGCACCTTAGCCTGCCACTCGGGCTGGGCAAAGTGTGTGATCGATCCGGAGGCCGACAGGACAGAAGCCTTGCCCGTATGAAACTCGAACTTGCCAAGCGAAGCCATGTCGCGCCCGACTTCCGCCTCAACGTGCAACGTCGACTGCGCCTCAGGCTCCTTCTGCATCTTGGTCCGCAGGTCGTTCAGGTCGATCGTCGCGCCATACCGGTCCGTCGAAGAAAGGTACTTGACCTGTGCATTCAGATCGCGGGCTGCAAGATCGAATGGGATCGCTTTATCGTTGAGGACGGCCAATCCATTGACCAGCTCTACCTCGTGCGCCTTCAGATCGAGCAGAGTATCAATGACCGGTTCTTTGCTTGTGCTCGGATGCTTTGGAACGGGCTGATTCGTCTTGCCGTTGCTATCGATGATCAAGTGAACGTGAGGTTGCTCGACGCGTAGAAGATTCAACCCGACGTGTGACGCCGCACCCGTCCCGGCAGTGTGAGCGAAGAAGTTGAGGATCTGAACTCGAATAAGGATCTTATCCGCGGATAAATAGGGTGCTTCGCCCGGGCCTTCCAGGCCATGAATGACGAGACCATCGGCCTCGATCGCAAGGTGCCAGAGATTGAAGTTGATTTTGCTCAGCTCGACGCGGCCACCCGTCGCATCTTCGAGAAGGGTTACGACCTCTTTTCCGACACGCCGTTGAAAGTCAGGCGTGGTCGTGTACCAGGCGGCGCCCGCCAGCACGATGAAAACGAGCAGAATAATTCCAAGAATCGTCCATGCAACGGGCCGCGCGATTCTGCCGAAGAGCGGTCGGTGCGGCGTTGCTCCGTTTTCTTGATTGGCGTCTGGAGCTGTCACGGCTGCACCTCTCTGGCAGTCGCCATGCGAACCGTCCCCTGGGCCTTCAACGAGGTCAACCAGTCCTCCAACAGCGATCCGACCTGCTGTTGCAGCAGAATCTCCTGGATACGATCTGAGATCGAGCTCAGCTTCGGTACGGCAGCCTTACGCTGGACAAGGGCTGGCACCAGCGTCTTGTCGTAGTAGGTCTTGATCTCTTCGGGCGTGATGCGAATCCCCATCTTGAACCGAAGCTCAATAAATCGCAGCACCTCCATGCGGTCACGCCAGCGATCGATCAACTCATCCATCGTGAAGCCCTGGTCGGCGACAAATTTCTGCCAGCCGGCGTCGGTGTCGCAGTGGTATTCCTTGCAGGCCGGAATCTCCTTACGAAGGAGGACCAACTCCGCAGCGACCTCTGTGTCCGGAATCTTCGGTTGAGGTTGTAACTTCTCCTGTTGCAGGATCAGCATGCGATCGACCAGGCGTTCGATGATCTTCTCCCGGGTGAAGGTCTGGGCCATGGAAGCGATCGGCTGAAATGCCTGAAAGCGCCGCTCCTCGTCCACATCACTCTCCAGAACGAGATCACCATTCACTACGGCTACGATCTGATCGATGACCACTCCTTGCGGAGCCGGTGCCCCCTCGGCGGGAGGAGGAGAGACAGCCTGTGCGTCACACCGCGTACCAGTGCCTGCGCCTGCCAGGATCAGCATCAGCAGAGTCGTACTCATACCGCCCATCGAGCGCCTCAAGATCTTGATTTCCATCGCGTCCATGGTTAGAAGCTCTGTCCAATGCTGAAGAAGAAGTTGAAGTGCGATGCCTGCCCTTGGTACGGCACGCTGCCATTGAAGTCGTAGATCACGGGGTAGACTGGCGGATTCAGGTTGTAGCTGAAGTCCACGCGGATCGGGCCGACCGGGGTTCCATACCGCGCTCCCAACCCGATAGCGTGGGAGAAGTAGTTGAAGTCGCAGGTCCCAACGCTATTCGTAACGACCGCGCAGGTCTGCTGGTTTGGCTGGTGGAACCGGGCAATACTCGGGAAGGCATCCCCGATGTGATTGAAGACATTTCCCATGTCGTGGAAGATCACAAACGAGACGCTCTCTCCC
>CAZZZQ010000662.1:0-2410 GCA_964658405.1 uncultured Sphingomonas sp. | reverse complement strand
TGAAGCCGGTCTCGGGCAGCATGCCGATCGGCTCGAAGCCAAGCGAGCCGTGGAGCGCGACCGAGGCCGGATTGACGCCGCAGATACAGGCGACCATGCGATGGCAGCCAAGCCCGCGGCAGGCCTCGATCAGCGCAAGCAGCAGCCGCTTGCCGACGCCATAGCCGATGCAGTCGGCGCGGACGTAGATCGAGTCCTCGACGGTGAAGCGATAGCCCTCGCGCGGGCGGAACTGCGAGGCGTAGCAGTAGCCGACGATGTAGCCCTCAAGCTCCGCGACCAGGTAGGGTAGGCCGCGGGCTTCGACGAGCTGCAGACGGCGGACCATCTCGTCGGCGTCCGGCGGTTCGAGCTCGAAGGTAGCTGTACTGGTCCGGACGAAGTGCTGGTAGATTCCTGCAACAGCGGGCATATCTTCGGTCGTTGCAGGTCGTATGGAACACTCGCGCACCGTTCAAGTCTAGTGTTTGGCACGTAAGTTTCCCGTAACGAACGGGAGGTTATCAGGGCCGCAGTTCGAGAAGGACGGAGCCGTGCGCGGGAAGCTTACTCGAAATCCCGGTCATCAGGCCGAGGTCCTTCTTCTCCCAGAGGCTGCGGACGTTGTAGTGTTTGCCGGTCAGACCATAGTGGTCGAAGGAGGCGGCGATCGTCGTTGAGGTGTCGCCGAGGTTGAAGAGCGCGAGGTAGATGCTGTCGGTCCCGCCCTGCGAGGTCCAGACGACGCGGTCGGCGGTCTGCTCGACGAGTCGCTGGTCATGCCCGCGCTGGTTGACGGCGAGCACCTCGGAATTAGTCAGGAGGCTGGCGGTGAAGTCGTCAAGCTTCGTGAGATTTCCGCCCATGAAGAGCGGCGAGCGGGAGATGGACCAGAGCGACACCATGGTCTGCTGCTCGTCGTGCGTCAGGCGCGTCGTACGGGGCGAACCCCAGCCGGGGACGGGGCTTAGATCGCCGAGCGGAAGCATATCGGCGTCCGGCCAGTTGCCGGGCTTTACGAACTTCGTCCAGCTCGCGATGGTGGCGAACTGCTTCTTGACCGACGTGGGAAAATCCTTGCCATCGTTCTTTTCCCAGTAGTCCCAGACATCGTCGGAGATGCGCCAGAGCTGTGCATTCTGTCCTACCTCGGCGGCGTTGTCGAGCGCGGTCGGTCCGGGTGAAAGGCTAAGCACGATGGGCCGGCCCGAGCGCACGATGGCGCGGTGGATCATCTTGATCTCGTCGGCCTTGTAGGGGTGCGAGGCGATGCAGTCGACCTTCAGGTAGTCGACGCCCCACGAGGCATATTGGGCGATGAGTCCGTCATACCAGGCCTGCCCGGCAGGGTTATCGCGGACGCCGTAGTTGTCCGGGTTCCAGGAGCAGGTGTCGGCCTGGTCGGCTGCGTCCACTGCATGGAAGCTGCTGCCCGTGATCGCGGTGTTGGCGGCGACACTCTGTTTGGGGATGCCGCGAATGATGTGAATTCCGAAGAGAAGACCCTGAGCATGGACGCCGTCGCCGACTGTCTTCAGGCCGGTACCGTCGCCTGCGGAGGGAAAACGGTTGACCGCCGGGGCATACTGGCCCTTGTCGTTCAGAGTGTAGTGGAGATTTTCAGGCTTGGAGGCAGCCTCGGGATTCTGGAGGTACCAGCCCTCATCGATGACCGCATACTGCCATCCCATCGGCTTCATGCGGCTGGCGAGAACGTCGACATTCGCGGTGAACTGCGCTTCCGTGATGGTCAGTCCATAGGAGTCCCAGCTATTCCAACCCATCGGCGGGGTTGGCGCAAGCGTTACCGTTTGCGCGGCGCAGAGGGTGGTGAAGGCAATAGGAAGCAGCGCTGCTGTGAGGGTTCGGAGGGACATTCCCACAACCATACGCGGCAGATGCAAAGACGGTCCACATCTGCATTCCAGATGTGGACCGTGTCTTTCGTGCAGCGACTATTGGGTGAGCTGGACCTTCTTTGGAGCGGCTGCGGAGGCTTCTGCGCGTGGGCGCAGCTCTGAGCCATTCAGGTTGCGAACCTTGCCGGCTCCGAGCCCGTTCTGGCTTCCACGCTGCGATCCAAGGGCGATCGGCTGCTGCAGGGTCACGATCACGACCGTTGCCGAGGTTTCGCCGGCGCAGGCGTAGCTATGGATGGTGTTCGCGTCGAAGTAGACGGCGTCCCCGGCTTCGAGGTGGTACTTCGTCTCGCCGTGCTGGATATCGAGCGCGCCCGTAAGGATGTAGAGGAACTCACAGCCAAGGTGCTGATGCGCCCGTGTGCCGCGGCCCGCTTTGCCGGGAAGGAACTCCGTCGGTACGATCGCCTCGTCAAAATCCTTGAATAGCGGCTGTCCTTTGCCGTCGAGGCGGAACAGAATGTCCGGCATGATCAGCGACGCGTCTCCGTGCGAGTCGGGAGTGAACGTGC
>CAZZZQ010000661.1:0-2413 GCA_964658405.1 uncultured Sphingomonas sp. | reverse complement strand
CCATCGAACGATGGACGCCGATCGTCATCAAGCAGGGCGATCTCCTCTCACTGGGCGCAGCCTCAAAGGAAGGAATTCGAGGGTACCTGGCGATACGCGGTGGCATCGATACGCAGCCCTATCTCGGGAGCCGCAGCACCTTTATGCTCGGTGGATTTGGAGGCGGAGCCGGGCGCGGACTACGCGGGGGCGACGTCCTCCATCTTGGCCAGCCCGACGTCACGCTGAGCGAGCCCAGATCGCTGCCGTTTGAGAATGTCCCCACGCTCGCACGGAACTGGGAGGTGGGGGTCCTCTTCGGCCCACATACCGCTCCGGACTTCTTCACCGAAGGCGATATTGAGATGCTCTTCTCCACGCTGTGGAAGGTGCACTATCAGAGCGATCGCACCGGCGTTCGGCTGACTGGACCGAAGCCCCAGTGGGCTCGCCCCGACGGTGGAGAGGCCGGGCTGCATCCTTCGAATATTCACGACAATGCCTACGCAATCGGCACCATCGACTTCACCGGCGATATGCCGATTCTGCTGGGCCCCGACGGCCCGAGTCTTGGCGGCTTCGTCTGTCCGGCAACGATCGTGCAGGCGGAACTCTGGAAGCTTGGCCAACTCAAGGCCGGCGACACCGTCCACTTCCGCCGCCTCACGCTCGCACAGGCTCAGGAGATGGAGCGGCAGCAGGACCTCTACCTGGCAGATCTTTCGGTGCCGCTTCCCTGTTTGCCCGAAACGACGGACCTCGAGCCGGCCGTCATCCTTGCACTAACGGATCGTCCGCAGGCGATGGTCTTCCGCGCGGATGGCGATAAGTATCTGCTGGTTGAATACGGCAAGCTTGAACTTGATCTGAACCTCCGCTTCCGTGTCCATATCCTGGAGCAGAACCTGCGTGCAGCCGCGCTCGATGGGATCATCGATATCACGCCGGGCATCCGTTCGCTGCACATCCACTACGACAGCCGCGTCATCGAGCGGGCAGACCTGATCGAAAGGCTGGATACGCTGGACCAGGCGATGCCGGAGCTGACGGACATCACGGTTCCCTCACGGATCGTGCATCTACCCCTTTCATGGGATGATCCGCAGGCAAAGCTGGCCCAGCAGAAGTATATGCAGGCGGTCCGACCTGATGCACCGTGGTGTCCGTCGAACATCGAGTTCATTCGCCGGATCAACGGGCTAAATTCCATCGACGACGTTCATCGCATTGTCTACGAGGCAAGCTACCTAGTCCTCGGACTCGGAGACGTCTACCTTGGAGCGCCGGTCGCCACGCCAGTCGATCCGCGACACCGCCTGGTCACGACAAAGTACAACCCGGCCCGCACATGGACGCCTGAGAATGCGGTTGGCATCGGCGGAGCGTATATGTGCGTCTACGGGATGGAAGGCCCCGGGGGCTATCAACTGGTCGGCCGGACGATCCAGGTCTGGAATACGTGGAAAACCTCTGCGGCGTTCCTTCCCGACAAGCCGTGGTCGCTGCGCTTCTTCGACCAGATCCGTTTCTATCCCGTATCGCATGAAGAGCTGATGGAGGCTCGCGAACGATTTCCTCATGGTCAGTACGAGTTGCGCGTTGAGGAAACGACCTTCAACCTTGCGGAGTATCAGCGTTTCCTCACTTCGATCGAGCCCGAAGCAGCCGCCTTCAAGAAGCACCAGAAAGAGTCGTTCAACGCGGAGCGAGAGCGCTGGAAGGCCGCAGGACAGATGACGATCGTCGAGCCGCCGGAGACCCCGGCAGACGAACCGGATGCGTCGATTCCGGATGGTTGCGAAGGGGTCTCCTCGTCGGTGACCGCCAGCGTCTTCCAGATCCCGGTTGCCGCGGGGGATCGTGTGGAAGAGGGACAGAAGCTTGTCGTTCTGGATGCGATGAAGATGGAGATCGCCATCACGTCACACATCGCAGGCACCGTCGAAGAGATCCATTGCAAACTGGGTTCGCTGGTCATGAGTGGGCAACTGCTGCTCTCAGTTCGCCCTGACTGATCTGCAGGCATGCACGCCGTTCCTGATTTCTTCGCAACAGAGCTCTTCTCAACGCACGACCTGCAAGGAGTTCCATGAACATTGAAGCCCTCCATCGCGAGTATGCCGCCGCTGCAACAACACCGGTTCAGGTTGTGCAGACGATCTTTGCTCGAATCGCGGAGCAGGGTCTTCATCCTGTCTGGATCTCGCTTCTACCTCAGGAGCAAGTTCTCGCCCGCGCCCGCGCACTTGCCGTCGAGGACCGCAGCAAACTTCCCCTCTACGGCATACCGTTTGCGGTGAAGGACAATATCGACGTGGCTGGTCATCCGACGACCGCCGGCTGTGCAGCCTATGCCTATACCCCGGAGCAGAGCGCGACGGTCGTGTCGAAGCTCGAGGCGGCTGGCGCGATTCTCATCGGCAAAACCAAAGAT